>CAZYOX010000323.1:0-5169 GCA_964649285.1 uncultured Bryobacterales bacterium
ACTGCGAGCTGTGAGCACTGTTGTCTTGGATCGGAGACCGTCGGAGTGAACCAGCATGCCGTCAAGGACGTCGGCTGCTTGCTCGTAAAGCGCGTCGGCCTCCTCCGGTTGACCGAGGGAGTGCCGAAGATCCGCCAGGGCCGAGAAGCGCTCAGGAAAGGCATAGACATCTCCCAAACGGCGGCTGGCTTGGAGGGCGTTCGAGGCCGCTTGCTCGGCGTCGCGGAGCCGTCCCGCTTGACGGCGAAAATCGGCCAGCTGCGCCCACGCCTCGGCCTCGTTGCGCCGAAAGCCGCCGGCACGAGCGACTTCCGCTGCCTGTTCGGCCATCGCCAGCGCGTCGTCAAGATGGTCCAGACGGGACTGGAGATCGGCAACCAGCAAAAGTAGCTCTGACTCATTGCCGCGACGTTGGCGGCGACGCGCCAAGTCAAGCGCGTCGTCGAGCAGCTTCTGGGCCTCGCGATACTTGGCCTGCTCGATCAGGACGCGTGCCTTCCCTGTGAGGGCCATGACCGAAGTTCCCAGGTCGGGATGCGAACGAGCCGTACGCAGCGCACGGTCGAAGTAGCGGAGCGCCTCTTCCTGGCGGCCGAGTACTACGAGGCCGTTGCCCCACAGCGCGACATAGCGAATGTGCGCGCCCGTGTCCTTGTGAGCGATGGAACTCGCGATCGCCTCGGCAATGAGTTCCAGTGCGGTCGAAGCGTCGCCCTCCAAGAAGGCGACAACGCCTAACTCGCCGGAAGCTCGCGCAGCTCGCGCAGGTTCACCGAGGTCGGTCGCAAGCTGGCGCACGTCTTCCCAGGCGCGGCGTGCAGAGTCTGGATCGATTTCGAGATCCGCAGAGCCTTTAGCCTCAAGAACCCACAGGCGTAGTTCGGGATCGTTCTTGACGAGCGGGTCCTGAAGCAACTCAGCCAAGTAGGTTGAGGCTTCGGGGAACGAGAGCGTCTCCCACTCCCCTCGGAGGCGGCCGACGTGGGCCAGCATGGCGTTCCTCGCGTCGCCCTGCTCCTCGAACAGTCGCTCGGCGTTTTCAAAGTGGGGGTGAGCGGCGGGCCAGTTGTAGAGCCAGCCCAGGCGACGAGCTTCCGCAATCTCCCGGCGAGCCTCCGCGAGTGAGGAGTCCGCTGACACGGGCGCCGCGATGGCGACTGCGAGCAGCAGGACGCTGAGCTTCGGGATATCCCGAACCACCTGACGATACTACCTCACGAGGAGAGAGCGGTTGCGGAGGACGAAACTCAAAAAATGTCCGGAAATAAATGGTGATCCGCTGAGCGGAAAGAGGGCGGCGGACCGAAGCCCGCCGCCCGAAGAAGCCGCTCAGTCGCCGTCCGGCTCCAGTCGCAGCTCGTAGATGCGCGAGTGCGCCAGATCGGCGACCTTGGCCAGGACGAGCAGGTCGTCGCGGCCGAAGCTCTGGGTGGTCTTCCAGTCGTCGCCATCCTTGTAGATGCGTTGGAAGGTGACGTTGTGCCGGGTCGAAGCGCCGGCCTCGTTCTTCCAGATGGCGGCCTTGATGGCGCCGATTCGAACTTCCGCTACGGGTTTGGCGTTTGCCATGATTCTCATCTCCTTTTCTTAGGGTTTCGGGGTGTCCCCCGTTCACCCAGAGCGACGGGGACGACCGAACCCGCAAAGAGATGGCCCCGAGTCCGCGCCGTCGCCGGGCAGGGCCGACCAAGCAGCGCGAGTGATCCGCTCCGCTGGCGCGAGCGTTGCTCGGACCAACCAGAGGCGGCGAACGGACGAGCGGGCGAAAGGCAAACGCCGAACTGCGGGAGTCCAGGCGTCTTGGCCAAATTCGGGAACGTGGGCGGCAGTGTGCGTCTGTCGTCAGGCGGCGCCATCTACGGCAATGGGAAGACTGCGCACCGACCGGGAACCGGCCGCTTGGGCGGCGGCGAGGGCTTCTCTCCCGTCATTAGCCCCCAACGGCTACTGTGCGAGCTTATGGAGGAAGCGAATGCCGCTTTCTGCACGCTCTTTCACAGCGACAAGCTCGTTCAGATCGAATCTTCCCGCTGAACCGTGCGTGCCATCGTTAAACAAGCGAAAAAGTCCGAGGATGTCTTCTACATCCTTGTTGACGAACTCCTCGGCCGCATCATCGACCACGCCCCGGCGAACGAGCAAGTACTTGAGCTTGGAGCGACGTGTCAATCGGCCGTCGTCGGTCCGCGTACAAGTCGACAGCTCGCGCTCGACGACTTCATCTGGTGCCGCCACATCCAGGGCGGTGACGAAACACTCGCGAGCACTTGTACAGAAGTGGCGCGCTGCGTCCGGATTCCGGGGATTGAGCGAGAAGAGCGCGCCGTTCCAGCGGTCCATGAGCCCCGGTGCGAACGTCTCAAGTTCACCGGCGAGCGTCGTTGCTTGAAGCGTCGCAATTTCGTCGGGCTCTGCAACGTCGTTGCCTTCCATCGCATTTGCGGCACGGAGGCTATTCGCCGTCTCGTTCTCAAAAAGAGAATAGAGGTCTTCCGGATAGGCGATGCCCGATCGGTATCTCTGTTCTAGAACGGTGAAAGCAGTATGCACGGTCCGGGCCGAAACCGTCACTCGTGGTGCTTGGTTACGGGACGCATTCTGCAGCTTGTGGAGTTCCTGCTGCAGCCTCTGTTGATTGGTGCGAACTTTCGCGTTGTGCGTGCGAACCGCGCGGTTGTAGTCATCGATCGCACGTTTTCGCTTCTGATTGTGCGCTTGAACCTCGCGGTTATAGCGGTCGATTGCCTGCTTCTGCTTGTTCTGCGCGTGGCGCAATTGATTTCGGATCTGGCTTAGTGAAACTCGGCGTGCCATTGGGTTGAATTCCCTGCGAACTCCAGGCGAATGTTTGGCGAAAGTATAGCATGGGAGCAGCGCAGCCCAAAACATATTTAGCGACCGGATTCTCAGGCCCGAATTGCCTGTTGTCCCTTCCTTCCGGTCCCGGTCGAGGAGGTCCGAAGGCGGCCTCCCAAAGAACAACCTGATGCTGTTGGCTAATCTATTTCATCGGTCGGGGCCGGCTGAGCGGATTCGGCTTTCGGTCGCGAGAGCTTCGCGCGCACGCTGCACTGTGCGCTCGGCGTAGTAGCGCGGGTCGGACTTTTCACCCTTGCGGAACTTGGCGATAGCTTTTGCGACGGCGCTCGGATGTCGGCCACGCCAAAGCTCGCGCTTGGCGTACGCCCAATCGCGCTCCGACTGCGAGATGTGGCCGGGATTGACTCGCCCCGGAGCGCGTGGGGATGGCCGCACAGGTTCGTGCTGGGGTCGCTCTTTGAGGCTGCCAAAGTCACCGGGTTGATGAATGCGCTCCGACGGCGCTCGAACTCCCACGCCGTGAGGGGGCTCGCACTTGTGATTGAGGAATCCGGGCAGGCGCAGGACGCGTGCCGCGTCAGTGGCGGCAGGGTCGGCGCCGAACTCGCCCGCGAGTCGTCGCTGGAGTGTCTCGGCTTCGGCGAGCGTGAAGCGTTCGACCTTCCATACGACCTGGAGCTTTCCGGGAGACGTGTCGAGGATACGGTTGGGCTCGGGCGTATCCTGTCGAGACTGGAGGCTCGAGAGCGCTGTTTCCGCGTCGCGGTCGAGATCGAGATAGAGGTGACGGATGTCGGCGATGTCGGCTTTCGTTCGGCCCTGCGCATTGGGTCGCAGGGCGTTCATGCCCACGTAGACTTCGAAGCCTTCGTTGTTCTTGCGGGCCAGCCACTGGAGCATCTCGTTGCTCGCGATGTCTTCGGCGGCGATGATTCGTTGGATGACGCCGCCGGAACGGCGGTGCAAGAGGAACACGGCGTGTCGGTCGCGTGGCCGGAAGCCGGAGCGAATGTACTCCGACGCCAACTTCGGGTTTGGCCTTGCGTCAGGCATCGGAGACCTCCGTGCGTCGATAAAGCGTGCGCAACTGATAGGTTTCGCCTGAGTGGTCGTAGCCGTCGATGCGCAGCAGCTCGTTGACGGTGCGCCGGCCATCGCGCCGAGCGATGTGCATGACGAGTTGGATGGAATCTGCGATGGCGCTGCGGATGGCGGTGTACGGCAGCTCGACGCCGCTCTGCAGAACGCAACTCGCGAGGCGATTGAGCGCCTGCGTGGCCGAGTTGGCGTGGATGGTCGAGAGCGTGCCCGAGTGCCCGGTGTTGAGGGCCTGCAAGAGGTCGAACGCTTCGCCGCCGCGAACCTCGCCCAGGATGATGCGGTCGGGACGATGCCGGAGAGCGGCGCGGACGAGGTCGCGAATCGTCACTGCCGGCAGGTCCGGCTGCTCGCGCCGCGCTTCGAAGCGAACCATATTGGGCTTGTTGACTTGCATCTCGGCGGTGTCCTCGATGAGGACGAGACGGTCGTCGTCAGGGATGAAAGCGGCGATGGCGTTGAGCAACGTCGTCTTGCCGGTGCCCGTGCCGCCGCTGATGAGGATGTTGTCATTCCAAAAGATGGCGTCGCGGGCTTGGTCGAGGACCGCTTGCGGCATAGTGCCGATGCGGACAAGCTCTGCGGCTGTGAATAGGCGGCTGTGAAATTTACGGATGGTCAACGTCGTGCCGCCAACGGAGCAAGGCGGCAGGACGACGGCAACTCGCGAGCCGTCGGGCAAGCGCGAGTCTAGCAGCGGCTTCTCTTCGGAAACCTCGTCGCCGAGGGCGCGGGCTATGTTGCGCGCGGCGACTTGTAGATTCTTCTCGGTGATCTGAACGCCGGGGACGGGCTCGATGACGCCGGCGCGCTCGACGAAGACGACGGCGGAGCCGTTGACCATGATCTCGCTGACTTCTTCGTCGTGGATGAGCCGCTCGATGGGTCGCAGGAAGGGGAGGATGACTTCGAAGCTCATTGTCAGATTTCTCCGCGAGCTAGTTGCTCAAAGTAGGAGCGGTTGGGGTCGAGGTAGTAGGGTTTGAGGTAGCAGTAGCTCGGCGGCAGAGGGTTGAGGCCGTCGTAGGCGAGGGCGATTGCCTGCGCGTTCTTCAACTCCGCGAACACCTTGGGCTCGAAGACGTTCAAGCGGTGGATGTCGTAGCTCTTGGTGGCGGTGATGGCGGACTTGTTGGAGGTCGCGCGGCCGGTGAAGAGGCTGACGCGCGCGTCTTGGCTGTTCTCCGCGATGCTGTACTGCTCCTTGAGTTGTTCGTCCTTGCCGCACAGCTCGCTGGCGACGCTCATGGA
>CAZYOX010000324.1:0-5150 GCA_964649285.1 uncultured Bryobacterales bacterium
TCATTTTCATCCGCTCGGGTGCGCGCTCGCGGCGACCATCCTTTCCTATCATGGATGTCACCTTTGCTCAACTGGGACAGCTTGTTTCCTCGCCGCGCAACCGACTGAGCAGTAACGGGTCGAGCGACTGCCCGCCTTTGCTCGACGGGGGTCATGTATCTTCTAGTGAGGCGGCTCGCAGGGGCAGTGTGCAAACTCAGGTTGTCGAATGAACCATGATTCGGACGAGTCGAAGTTAGTTGAGAGGGTCGTCGCGGCCGCCCCGCCAAGTTGGCGACTCAATCGCCTGGGCGATGGTACCCAAATAGAGCTTAGGAGTGGAGGAGAGGATTGTACGGACGGCCCCGAAGTCTTGATCTCCGTGGGGCAGGAGCTGCTTATCTTTTGGCCGACATTGAATTGGGAGGGGCCACACGAGCCAGTTCCGACAATCAACTTTTGGCGGACGATTTCCGATCCGCACTCTCTCGATGACCTTGCTTTGAAGAATCTACTCAAGAAAGCGTGCAGAGCGCGGAGGAGACAGTACAAACGCTGCCGATTCTGCGGGCAATTAGTTCCGCCGGAGCACCGCTATTCCCCTGATGTTTGCCATACCTGCGCCTCCGACCATTTCGGCGTCGTGTACTGAGCCAAATGTGACAGGCAGGAAACTCTGGGCTTCTTCACCGCTGTAGGCAGGCTCGCTGCAAAGCGGGTTGATGAGCTTGAGAAGCTTGGCCTTCTGTGAGGAGGTGTACGTGAGCAGGCAGAACAGCGATTTGAAGGGCTCATTGCATCAGAGACTACGTCTCCTCAGGGAAGGTCTCTTGTCTGAATCTGAGACCGCAAGCTTCGCCGCGGACGCCGGCTCGGAGAACTTCATCGAAGCCCGGAAGGAGATCGAGGGGCTGCTCTACCACACAAGTCCAATTGTGCGCTTCAATGCGCTCGCAACACTCGCATACGAGTGGGGTATAGCGTCAGATCCTTCTCGGATTGTGGATATTGCGCTTTCCGATGCAGATCGCGAGTGCCGAAGGCAGGCGGCCGGGGCGCTGGGATCGCTGTTTCGGGGAACTAAGAATGCTGAAACTTTGCATTGCCTGGCCAGCATCGCTGCTCGGGTGGAGGAGCTTCCAGACGTCCGGGCCTTTGCGTATACCGCTGCCCTGGATGTACTTGGTGTCCCGCGATCGGCTCAGCCGGTACCGACGCGACTCATAGTTGGCGAAGAAGAACTCTCCGCTCTCAAGAGACTTTTGCGAGCGGCATGAAAGATGGCCAGGCGGGACGCTTGGGCTAATGAGACCGGTCAAACTGTCGCCAGCAGGATGATCTTTCGCCGGCGGCTCAGCGAAAGGGGATTCGACACGAAACGCCGCGAAAGGGGGCATTTCTATCTCGTATCGGCTCGGCCACTGACTTCAAGTCACTGCTCTCTTGGGCCTTATGTATTTTGTTTTGCTGGACATACGTAAGCCTAATGACGCAGTGGGGTTTCACTGGGGTAACACAATAACGAACCCAGCTACTTCAGCACAAAAAACGGCCTGGCGCTGTAAGACAACCGAAAGGTAAAAACTTACGTGACACACCGACTGACATCGGACGTTCTGAGAGGCAAAGAGGCCGAGTACGTAGCGGCCTGAAAGCAAACCACTCGCCAAGGACGGGGCAACCGAAGGAAAAGTTGGTCGCGTCCTTTAATGGTCCGCTTCCGGCGTTTCTTGGGCACTAGAACGATGCGGACTAAGCAGTTAAAGTTCTCGAACGCTCCGGGCCGATGGATTGCATAGGCAGCTTAGTTGTCTCTCTCATCTAGTCTCCGGTTACATTAGGCGGAAGTTGAGATTCCGCCTCACGTCTTAGGTTAGCAAGGGTTTCGCTCAACAGAAGCTGAGTGACCTTAAACCACGGAATCACGACCGCCATGTTGCCTTGCAGGTGGCCGCAATCAACTCCGAGGAACTTCACTTCCCGCCAGTCTAGCTCCATCTCTTCTGGGAAGATCCGGTCGCGCCCAAGGTCATCAATGATCTGGCGCATGGTTCGATTCGCATGATCTGTCAACCCGCCAAACACGAATGCGGGGGAACCGCTATAACCACTGTGGGACCTCATCTCTACTAGTAGCGCTTCCATCTCTCGGTCGAACCATGGGAGTCGCATGGGGCGAGCCGGCCACTGCGCTATGTTTCCAAATCTGACTACCGGCCTGTTGTGCGCTCCGCCACTAACGGGATAGAATCGCCCGGCCATCGCCACATCGTCGCCAACGTGGACTCCGTATGGAGGATCTGAGAGAAAGGCAGGACGGGCATAGCCCCAATCCTCGGAGTATGAAATACCCTTAATCTTTGCTGAGCATGTGCGCGGAACCGGAAGTATCGCCAGGTCCGTGTCGATGATGTTACAGAACCAATTGTCTTCTACAACATCGAGGACGCAAGTTGAGCCATCGCTCAGCGATAACCTGGGGACTGCCAGCCCCTCTTTGACGACATGGCGGTTGGTGACGATGTATTGGTGGACCGTCCTGCGGTGGTGGAAGTCAATCAAGCACCCGCTGGCGGCGCTTGCTCCGAGTTCTCCAGGCTTTTGCGGCCAGCTGGGGTCATCCTCAATTTGTGATCTCTCGGCATCGGTGACCGACCCGAACAGGTATGCGACGGCCCCAATCCATTCGTTCCCGAGCTTCGGCATCGGCCCCTTCTTTTAGCAGCCACCGCCGATCTCAAAGTGTTCGACGGCCCAATAGCCGCCAGGATATTCCAGCAGGGCTCGGTGCTTCAAGTAAGTTGTTGCCAGCCGAAACGCTGGAAGGAGGGTCCTCACGGAGACCCTGGCCATGCAAGTTTGGGCGAGATCGGAATCGGCGTCCGCGTTAAAGCGCGACGGGTGTCCGCCGTTCGAGCGTACAGGCAAACCGCAGTCTGGCGTGATTCGTGCGCCGGGGCTTAGGGTTGGTCCACCGGCTGCGACGCAGGTTCAGTTCTCGCCGGGACCATCTTTACTCGGATAAGGGGCTGGCCAGTGGGTGTGTCGATCTCCAGCGGCGTCGTTACCTTGCCGTCCAGACGCTCCCATATCTCCTTTAGTGCCGTAGAATTGCCCGCCATCGCTAAGCGCATCGTCGCCAGAACGATCAACTGCGCCCAGGTACGGCCATCCTTGTCAGCAGGGCACATTCTCGCTATCTCCTGTCGGAGCAGGGCAGTTAGGCATTGCTCGTTCTTCGGACGCCCATGTGGGTTGCCGGACTGGCCTGGCTTGAACTGGGTGGCCTTGTTGCCCGACTGGCCCTTCTTGAAGCCGACCGTACGGGCCTGCTTAGCTTCCTGCTTTACAGGAGCGGGAGTAGCTGGATTTTCAGGCACGTTTAGCCTCCAGACCCATGCTCGTCATTCGCTCCAAAACCACGGCGCAGTACTTGGGCTCGATCTCAATCCCTCGGCATTCCCGGCCAGTCTGTTCAGCCGCCACCATCGTCGAGCCGGACCCCAGGAAGGCGTCGTACACCTTGCCGCGGA
Source organism: uncultured Bryobacterales bacterium (assembly GCA_964649285.1). Taxonomy (GTDB): domain Bacteria; phylum Acidobacteriota; class Terriglobia; order Bryobacterales; family UBA6623; genus CAMPKL01. The sequence goes on from CAZYOX010000324.1 coordinate 3,513, forward strand.
TCGGGGAACCGTCCTGAATCAGCCGGCCCAATAGTTGGACCGGCTTCATGGTCGGGTGCTCTTTGTTGGCGCGCGGTCGGTCGAACTCGAGGACCGTGCTGGAGTTAGTCGCCCCGTAGAACTTGTGCCGGCCTTTCCAGCCGTAAACGATGAACTCGTGCTGGGCGTTGTAGTCCTGCCTCCCGAGGACGGCATTGTTTTTCGTCCAAACCAAGTAGTTTGAACAGGTGAGCCGAGAGTCCTCGAACGCCATCCGTAGGTTGTGAAGCTCCTGGCCGGACATGAAGACGTACACCGTATTGGAGCGGGACATCGGGGCCGATTCGAGAAAGGCGGTGAAGAAGCGACGGTAGTCTTGGCCTTTGTCGGCTTCGATGGCGCTCTCGATCCGCCGACCAGAACCGCGAGTCCTATTTAGGTGGGCATTCTTCGCCCCGTAGTCCACCCCATACGGCGGATCGGTAAGCATCTGGTCCGCCAGCCATGAACCTCCAGTAAGCCTTTCTACATCTGCAACTTGTCCTGAGTCTCCACAGAGTAGTGCGTGACGCCCAATGGTCCAGATATCGCCCTTCTTGACCTTCCATTTCTTGAGCAGTTCGTCGGCAAGATCGAGGTTGGCACCGAGATCATCGTTCAAGCCGTCTGAGTCGGTTGGGATGTAATTTTCGGCCGCGATTGCTTGGATGAGGTCGGCAAGGCTGTCGTCCCGGATACCTTCGAGCAGGGCGGCCAGGGCCGCTTTGTCCGTGTCGGCCATGGCTCCGAGGGGATCGATCGTTGCCAGGACGATGGCTTCCTCCTCTTCGCTGAGCTCCACGTACTTGACCGGGATAGACTTCTCGCCAGCCGACAGGGCGACCTTCACCCGCAGGTGGCCGTCCACCAGCTTGCCGGTCGTCTTGTTAACGATGACGTCCTGGACCCAGCCGACTCTCTTGAGGACGTCGGTAAGGCCATCGGCCTGCGAGTTTGGGTGCTTGCGCCAGTTCCTTTCGTTGGCAATGAGTTGGGAGGGGGCTGCGGTGCCTGAGGCGACGATTCGATTCCGAAAGGCGCTCGGCGCATTTTGTGTGGCCGCCATGCCACCACTATACAAGAAAGTGCTACGAAAATGTATATTCGTGCTACATCTGCTCGTGTCGCTCGTTCGCCCGCAGATTTAGCAATGTATGTAAAACCCCGACGGGGCCGTGTAGGGCCGAATCACAACATATCCAATTATCAGCAGCCTAGGGATTATCGCGATTTGGCTGGTTAGGTCTGTGTCGAAGCGTGAGGGAGCGGTTGTTTGCAAGACAGTCTGCAGCCAGCCGCCGGTCAAGTATCGCTTGCATCGGAAGATCCGGAAATTGGGGCCTCGGCCACTACGGATCCGCGCGGGCATCTGCACATCCGCGGAACCCGAACAGTACCTGGAGCGTTGGTCGCGGAAGCGCCAGAAATCTTGGAAGCTGGCGAGCGGTCCCCAATAGGTTCCTGCCACCGCAATTGCATCAGTCGCGGCCCGGCGGCCTTAACCATGCCGAGGTGCGCGTCATGCTAGCGCATCCGCCACCCGCTCCTGCAAAAGCACTATATGCAAGGCTTGACATGGCGTGCTACGTTTTGCAAATGGTTGCTACGAAGACATTCTCA
>CAZYOX010000325.1:0-5118 GCA_964649285.1 uncultured Bryobacterales bacterium
GAGTTGGACATCGACATGATCGACAGCATCAATCCGTTCTGCGAGGCAGACGCGGTCCAGGCGAAGACCATGAGCGAAGAAAGCCTGAAGCAGGTGGCGGCGGTGATTGCGGGCAAGCGCACAAAGCTGACTCCTGACGATGCGAAGGACCTCGCCGTAAGGGCCGTGCGGTTCAAGAAAGAGCGCGGGCGTTTGCCGCAAATCAGTTCCGCGGACGCCTGGGAAAAGCGCCTGGCGGAAGGCGCCGCCGCGTTCGTTCGTTATAAAGACGAAGGACGGTATGCCTGACATCGACCTGAACGAACTGCGCGAAGAGCTGGACGGGTTTGCCCAGCCGGAGAAGAAAGGCGGGCTCTCGGCGCGCGAGGAGCGCATCATCGCCGGGTTCGAGGAGATCCAACGGTTCGTTGACGAGCATGGCCGCGCCCCGCGGCACGGCGAAGATAACGACATCTTCGAACGGCTTTACGCTGTGCGGCTCGACCGGCTGAGGGCCTTGGAGGAGTGCCGTTCCCTGCTCTCGCCGCTCGACCGCCAAGGGCTGCTCAGCGGAGACGGCGTCCTGCAAACGGAACCAGCGGAAGCGATGGATGACGACGAGTTGCTGGCCGAGTTGGAAGACGCGAAGAGTCCGGCGGACGTCACGAACTTGCGTCATGTGCGTCCGAGGGCGGAGATCAAAGCGGCGGAGGAGATCGCCAATCGCGAGCGATGCAAGGACTTCGACCGTTTCCGGCCGTTGTTCGAGCAGGTCGAGAAAGAGATCAAGTCCGGCGCGCGCCGAACACAGACGTTCGGCAAGGATGCGAGCGTCGCTGTGGGCGATTTCTTCATTCTCGGCGGGCAGCTGGTCTATGTCGCCGAGATAGACAACGCCTACCGCACGCCCAACGGCGAGCTGAACGCGCGGCTGCGGGTGATCTACTCCAACGGCACGGAGAGCAATCTGCTGCTCAGGTCTCTGCAGCGAGCGCTCTATAAGGACGAAGCCGGGCGTAGGGTGAGCGAAGCGAGCGCCGGGCCGCTGTTCAGCGGCGCGTGGGAAGAAGACGATATGGAGAGCGGCACGATTTACGTGCTGCGCAGCCTGTCGAATCATCCCTACATTGCGGAACACCGTGAGCTGATTCATAAGATTGGCGTGACCGGCGGCAAGGTGGAGACGCGAATCGCCAACGCATCGCTCGATGCCACCTACTTGCTGGCGGACGTGGAAGTCGCCGTCACGTACAAGTTGGCTGGCATTAATCGCATTAAGCTGGAGAACCTGTTCCATCGCATCTTCGCGCCGGCGCAGATCGATGTGACAATCCACGATCGTTTCGGCCATCCCGTGCGGCCCAGAGAGTGGTACCTGGTTCCGCTGCCGGTGATTGAAGAAGCGGTCCGTCGCATCCTGGACGGTTCGATTGCGGGCGCGGCCTACGATCCCGAGAAAGCTAGCTTGTCTTGAAGCCTGTCCAGCGTTCCGTCAAGTGTCGAGAGTGGTCGGGGATCGCCAGGCGTGACCGTCCCCGCGGACCTGCAATCGGGGTGCATCGACTCCCGTTGAGACCAAGCGACGTGCTCTCGGCGGCCCGTTGCTCGGCGCCCTGGAGGGGCGGGGGTAGCGTGTGGAACAGAGCGGGGCGGTTGGTTAGCGCTCAGGTATGCTTCGTACCCAGGGCTCACGCCCCGGGTTATTAGATCAATCTCGATCGACATAATAGAGATTGACACGCAAGCCACTATTTCAATAATCTTGATCGGAAAGGAGGAGATTGCTATGTCGATCCATCGCGCTCACTGTTTGCAAGTTCTTCCCGTCCTGCCCGCGCTCACCTGCGCCTGTTGTCGCTGACTTTCGTCGGCTCGTCCTCATCGCGTTTTTCAGCACTCGACGAAACGGCGCTATTCGCCGTGTCGCTTGGCTGTCCTATTCCCTGTTCCCCCGGTCGAGCCGTTTCTCGACCCGCCGAGTCAATCGATCAACCGTCGCCACATGCAGGAGAGCTCATGATTTACCGCACAGATTTGAAATTGCAGTTGCTCACATTCAGTCTTCTTGTCTTCAGCTGGTCCATCCCCACGCTTCAGGCGCAAACGGAGACCGGAATCATCCAAGGGGAAACTTTGGACAGCAGCGGCGCGGCGATTCCTAACGTCGCGCTGGTCATCGTCAATGAGACCACGGGAGCAAGCGTTGAAGCGTCATCCGATGAGACAGGCAGGTATCAGTCGCCGCCTCTTGTTCCGGGTCGTTACCAAATAGAGGCCTTACGGGAAGGGTTCGAAGGGGCGACGCGGCGAGGAGTGGCCATTGCCGCCGGACAAGCCGCAGCGGTGGACTTTACCTTGCCGTTACAGCCGTTGCAGCGCATCTACGAGGAAGTCGTGGTGACCGCGCGGCGCGTTGAAGAGGAACTGCACGAGGTTCCCATTCCCGTGTCGGTTATCCAGGGAGACATCGTCGAGAAGGCCGGTGCATTCAACGTCAATCGCATCAAGGAACTTATTCCAACGGTGCAGTTCTACTCATCCAATCCGCGCAACTCCGCCGTCAACATTCGCGGACTAGGCGCGCCGTTCGGTTTGACCAATGACGGCATTGAGCCGGGAGTCGGCTTCTACGTGGACGGCGTCTTTTTCGCTCGCCCTGCCGCGGCAACGCTGGACTTTCTGGACATCGAACGCATAGAGGTGCTCCGGGGGCCGCAAGGCACGCTGTTCGGCAAGAACACGACGTCGGGCGCCATCAACATCACGACGCGCAGACCCAGCTTCTCGCCCGAGACGAATTTCGAACTGAGCTACGGCAACTACGGCTTTCTACAAGCCAAGGGATCCTTCTCTGGTCCTTTGAGCGACAAGGTTGCTGGCCGGTTCTCGTTCTCGGGAACGCAGCGCGACGGCTTGCTCTACAACGTCGTCACGCAGGACGACGTCAATGACTTGAACAACGCCGGAGTGAGGGGACAACTGCTGTTCACCCCCACTACCAATGTGGCGATTCTCTTCTCGGCGGACGCCACGCGTCAACGCCCGGAAGGCTACGCTCAGGTAGTGGCGGGCGTCGTTCCCACGCTGCGCAACGCGAACCGCCAATATCCGCAGATCGCCGCCGACCTCGGCTATGCGCCTCCGAGCTTCAATGCATTCGACCGTTTGATCGATACGGACACGCCGGCGCGTTCCAATCAAGACCTAGGCGGGGCATCGGTCACGGTCGATTGGACGGTGGGGCCTGGACAGCTTACCTCGATCACCGCCTGGAGGTATTGGGATTGGAATCCGTCGAACGACCGCGATTTCATCGGATTGCCAGTCACCACAGTCTCCGCAGCGCCTTCGGAACATCGGCAGTGGACCCAGGAAGTACGCTATGCGGGCGAGACATCCGCCAACCTGAATTATGTTGTCGGCGTCTTCGCTTTCCACCAACAGCTTAACTCAGCGCCGAGCCATGGACAGGAGCAGGGTGAAGCCGCGGGTCGCTTTCTTCTCGCGCCGAGCGCCCTGGCTGCCACGCCGGGCCTGCTCGACGGGTTGCGATCCGACACGTTCATCGACTATTCCAACCTCAGCGCCGCAGCCTTCGGCCAACTCGAATGGCGGCTCGCCAATCGATTGCGGTTGATCCCCGGTCTGCGCTTCAACTATGACAAGAAGAACGCTGACTACGAACGTCTGGTATCCGGGGGTTTGCAAACGGACGATCCGGCTTTGCTCGCGCTGCAACAGAGCGTTCTATCGCCGCAGGCGTACTTGGTGGACGCAGGAGATTCCAACGTATCCGGGCAGTTCACACTGGCTTACGACGTCTCCGAGAGCGCCAATGCTTATGCCACGTACTCCACCGGATTCAAGTCCATCGGCGTGAACCTCAGCGGTATACCGACCGACGCCGCGGGCAACCCTGCCTTGGAGACGGCGACTGTGGCGCCGGAAGACGTGAGGCATGTGGAGGTCGGCATCAAGAGCCGTCCGGCGCCAGGCATAACGGCGAACATCACCGCCTTCAACACGGGAATCAGCGACTACCAAGCGCAAGTCGTCAACGGGCGAGTGGGGACGCTACGGGGCTACCTGGCAAACGCGGAGCAGGTGCGCGTGCGCGGCGTCGAGTTTGACGGCAGCGCAAACGCGGGCAAAGACCTGACTCTCTATCTCTCGGCGGTCTACGCCGATGGTAGATACGTTTCCTTCCGAGATGCGCCGCCGCCGCTCGAAGAGACCGGCGGGCCGCAGGTCAAGGACATCTCCGGCCCGGTGCTGCCGGGCCTTTCGAAGTGGGCGGGTTCGTTCGGAGCCGAATATTCGAGACCCGGACATTTCTTTGGCAGATATGGCGAGTTCTACGGACGGATCGACTCTAGCTATCGATCGGCCTTCTCTTCGAGTCCGTCGGCCTCGCGGTATCTCAACGTCGACGCTTATGGACTTCTCAACACTCGCTTGGGTTTTCGCGCGGATGAGAGCTGGGGCGTTTCGGTATGGGCGCGCAATCTGACCAACACGGATTACTTCGAGTTGCTGTCTCCTGTCAGCGGCAGCTCGGGTCTCTACGTCGGATTGCCGGGAGATCAACGCACATACGGCGTGACGCTGACATGGAATCCACGCCAACCGCAGAGGGTCCCGGCGGCGAGGCCATAGCGCATAAGGCACCTGTTGACTGCTGAGGGGGTTCCCGCGCCGCTGCCAGACCGCGGCGCGGGAGACCCGGACGACTCACCGAGCTTAGGGGGTGCTCGGCGCGTTGGTCGAGTACGCGGAACCTGATGCAGTCGGATCAGGTTCCAGTTCAGTCGATACCCCAGCAGCCGTCATGATCTCGCGGAACGTGTTCGCGGTCGGCTCAGAAATTCTGATGTTTCCTCCGCGACGAACGCCCGCGGCGATTCGCAGCGGCGTCCAACCGGTGGAGTTTTTTTGGTTCCAGATCTTGATGTCAGCGCCCTGGTCGGCCAGATACTGGACAACCGATGGAACATGCTTATAGGCGGCGCCGTGCATCGCGGTCTCGCCTCGATCGTCAACCGCGTTGATGTCGTTGCCCAGCTCCAGCGCCAACTTCACCGCTTCTAGAACTTCAGCCTCTGTGCCCGCATCCTCGCCTGGGGAACGCGTACCGACTCC
>CAZYOX010000326.1:0-5117 GCA_964649285.1 uncultured Bryobacterales bacterium
CTTGTCCATGGTTTTCTTTGCTCCTTTCATCATCCCCACCTTATCACAGAGGCGAACAAACATCGAATATACATGATCCGGCTCCCCAAAGAAAGTCCAAAATGAAAGAAGCCGTTCCGCAACGGGACGGCAGCTACTGCTGCTCGCTCGGCAGCGGAGCGTAATAGCCGCTACGGGCTCTGACGATCGTGTTCTTCAGGTTCGTCTCCACACGAATCTTGTGGAAACTCCCATCCAGCGCAAAATCCGTGGGCGAATAGATCATGAAGTACTGGTGACGCAGCTCGTTGGCGATATCCGCAAACGACTGCTCCAGATCGGTCGCCTGGAAGGGGTGGAACGAACGTCCGCCGGTTTCTTCCGCGAAATACCGCAGGACGGAATCGCCCTCCTGCTTTTGGCCTGTACGGTTGGTCGAGATCGAGTAAATCACGGCCTCGGCCTTATGAGCCATCTCCAACGCCATGTCGCGCGTGACGGAAGACTGGTTGTCTTCGCCGTCGCCGATGACGATGAGCGCCCGGCGATACTGTGCCAGCGGCTGGTCTTCAGGCAATTTGTCGCGGCAAGCGTAGTAGATAGCGTCGTACAGTGCCGTGCCGCCGCCGGCGCGGAGCAAACGGACGCCGCGGCCTAGCTCTTCGGAGTCCTGCGTGTAATCGACCATCAACTCGGCGCGCGTGTCATAGCTGACCAGGAAAGCGCGATCGTTTACCCCATCGGCCAACACGCCCCGGATAAACTCAACCGCCGATTCTTGTTCAAAGCGGAAGCGTCCGCGGACGGAGTTCGAGGTATCCATCAAGATGCCGATACGCAAGGGAAGGTCCGACTCGCGCACGAACTCGCGGATCTCTTGCTTCACGTCGTTATCGAATACTTCGAAGTCGTCCTTCTCCAGGTCGGTGATGAAGCGGTTCCGCTTGTCGGTAACGGCAAACAGCAAGGGCACGCGGGAGACTTCGACGCGTATCGTGGACTCCGCATCGCCGGGAATCACATCGTCGGACGACCGCGTCACACGGCCGTCATCCTGCGCCATCACGTAGCCGACCGCCGCGACCGCGAAGAATGCCGGCAGGAGTGCGAATTTCTTCATAGGCTGCCGTTTGATTATAGCGACAGGGTGGCTAGCCGGTCTCTGAAGTCCTCGGCCAAAGGAGCCTCGATGCGCAGAGGCGTCCCGCTCAAGGGGTGGGCGATCTCGATGCGAGACGCGTGCAAAAAGAAGCGCTCGCCGGCCTCGGCCGCCGCGCCGTAAGTCGTATCGCCGACGATGGGCCTGCCCACCCATGAGAGATGGACCCGAATTTGGTGCGTGCGGCCGGTGTGAATCCGGACTTCCAGCAGGCTATAGGCGGGTTTGGAGCGCACGCGCAACGGCCGGTAGTCGCTGACGGCGGCGCGTCCCGAGTCAATGACCGCCATGCGGCTGCGGCGGCGCGGGTCGCGGCCGATGGGCGCTTCGATCCGCATCCACCACTGACCGTCTTCCTGGACGGGGCGCTCCTTAACGGTGCGCCGGCTGTCTTGGGGGCCTTGTACTTCGCCTTGGACGAGCGCTGTGTAAACTTTCTTGACTTGGCGCGATTCGAAGGCCTTCGCTAATCCTTGGTGTCCCTTGTCGGTTTTGGCGACAAGGATCACTCCACTAGTCCAGCGGTCGAGCCGATGCACGATGCCGGGACGTAGTTCCCCGCCCTCGCCCGAAAGAGACGAACCGAAATGGTGCAGCAAGGCGTTGACCAACGTTCCGGACTGCGCGGCCTCCCCAGCCCCGGCATGCACAGTCATGCCGGCGGGCTTGTTGACGGCGGCCATGTCGTCGTCTTCATAAAGAATTTCGAGGGGGATGTCTTCGGCGAACGCGTGCAGCGGTTTGAGCGGCGCCGGCTCGACTTCGATCGACTCGCCGCCTCGCAACTTCATCGAGGGACGGCAGGCCAGCTCGTCGACGCTGACTCGCCCTTCACGAATCCAACGCTGGATGCGCGAACGAGAAACGTCTTCGAACAAGCGAGAGAGATACAGGTCGAGGCGCTCGCCTGCGGCGTCGTCGGCAGCGGTAACGAATACGGCGTCGCGTTCGGCCGACACGTCTAGGTCAGCTCCTTGTAGAGCGCCAGCGTCTTGACGGCGGCCTGGCGCCAAGTAAATTCGGCGGCCCGCTCTAGGCCCTTGCGACGCAGGTCGTTGCGCAGCGTTTCATCGGCAATGATCCGTTGCAAGCCTTCGGTTATATCGCCGGAATCGTGTGGGTCAACGAGCAACGCGGCATCTCCGGCGACTTCGGGCATCGCCGAACAGTTGGAGGTCAGCACAGGAAGGCCTACGGACATCGCCTCCAGAATGGGTATGCCGAAACCTTCGCCCAGAGACGGGAAGGCCAGCGCATGAGCCGTGCGATAGAGTTTGGCCTTGGCGTCCCCGCTGACGTAGCCGAGCTCGACGATGCGTTCGCGCGCGGGGCTTGCCGCAATGCGGTGGGCGACTTGCTCGCTGCCGTATCCGCCCGAACCGGCCAGCACCAGCAAGAGATCGTCGGGAAGTCGTTCGAAAGCCTCGACGAGCCGGTTGATATTCTTGCGCTTTTGCAGGGCGCCGATGTGCAACAAGAAGGGCCGTTGCAGGCCGTGCGTCTGCCGAAACTCTTCGAGCTCAGCGTCGGAAACCTGGGGCAACGGGTCGACGCCATGCGGCACGACAACGATCCGCTCGCGGGGGAACTTAAGCAAATCTGCCGCCTGATCGGCGGTGAAGGAAGAGACCGCGGCGATGCAATCGGACCGTTCGGCGGCATGCCGGGCCAATTGAGCGAATCGCGCGCGGTAATCGGGCGTCGAGTACTCGCTCGTCATCACGAACAAGTCGTGGAAGGTACTGACGGCGCGTCGAAAGCGCTGCTCCGGCAAGCGTTGATTGAGGCCGTGGAAGAGCTCCAGTTGCTGGGCCAAGCGTGGCACGGTAAAGCCTTCGAGCAGTGCGCGACGGCAGTTGCTCGGCGCCGGCTCCTTCCACGAACGCAGATAGCGGTTCGCGCGATAGCAAAGCGTAAACTCATCGGCCGGGGCTTGCTCGGCGAGACTTTGGATCAAGCGCCGGGAGTAAACGCCGACGCCGGTCGGCTGGCGATCGACGCTGTAGCTCGCGTCGAGACCGATTTTCACGGCAGCAACTCCACAACGCGAGAGAGCGTTTGCGCGGCAGACTCATCGCGGATGGCCACGACGTCAGCGGAGCGCCTGCCCCAGGGCGACCAACGCTGCCGCATGCGTTCCGAGACGGCGCCGCGAAAGACGTCGATGCCGGGCACGCCAAAAGCCGCAGCGATGTGCCCGGCTGCGGAATCGTAGCCGATGAAAAGGTCGCTGGCGGCGATGACGCCGGCAAAGCCGCTCAACGGGCCTTCGTACAACTCGATCTCAGGCAACGCTTCGCCGCGGGCGGCAGACACGGCAGCCTCTGCTGCGGAACCTTCCGCTTCGCCGGCGCCCTTGTCGAGGACGACGCGCCAGCCGCGACGCAGTAACTCCAACACGACGGCCGTTTCGAACTCCGGCGAGACGCACTTGGTCTCGTTACCGCCGAAACCCCAGTTCATCGCCGCGACGCGCATGCCGGCGCCGCCGCGCCATTGGCGGCCGGCCTGCATCTCGGCGGATGATGGCGCCACGTAGGGCAACGCTCCGTCAACGCCGAAGGTCTCGGCTGCCCAGCGCGAGGTCAACTCGGATATCGATTCGGCTCCATCCTTCCCGAAAGCCCGGCTGTTGAAGAAGATTTCCCGCACAGAGAACGGCCCGACCGGGAGCAAACCAAGCTGGCTGAGACGCGAATCGGGATCGACGATCAGACAGCCGGCCGGATCGTCCCCTGCCCACTGCTCGACCTGTTCGGAAAGCTCAACCCAGGCCGCCAGCCGCGACTGTAATGTGCCGCCACGCTGGTACTCGATAGGCAAGAACGAGAGGCGCGGGTCGCCGCTGAACAACGCAGCCGACTTGGCTCCGCAGGCCAACGTCACCGTAGCGTCCGGGAAGGCCGTCTTGAGCGCGTCGAGAACCACGCTGGTGACGGCAACGTCGGCGCCTAGCGTGACGCGAGACAGAACTAGGCAGCGCTTCGCCTCAAGTCCGGCCCCGTGGCGCAAGGCGTCGCGCCCAGCTAGGAGGGCTCGACGCTCATTGAAGCGCTCGAATCCCGGGCGGCCTTGTAGGCGGTCTAGTACGGCGGTGAAGAAGCGGGAGTATTCCTCGCTCAATTGGGGTTCAAAACGGTCGGCAAGCGGCTCCACGATGTCGCGGAACAAGCGCTTCGACGCGGCAGCCGCAACAGCAACGTCCGACGCTGTCGCCTGGTCGACGATCCAGTCCAGGTCCTCGGGGGACAGGTCGCTCGCGGGGCGCGAAAACGGATCTTCGGGCACCCCCACAGGATGCCCCATCCAGGCGTGGGCATCAACGGACGGCGCGGCGAGTCTTAGTGCGCGAGTACGCGCCGGGCTCCGACGAGCCGGCGTCGACACCGTAACTCTTGAGCTTGCGGTAGATCGTCGTACGGCCAATACCGAGCATCATGGCTGCCGCGCTTACGTCGCCTTTGGTGTGATCGAGGGCCCGCAAGATGTGGCGGCGCTCGATCTCGGCCAGCGGCGCGATGCCCTCATGGAAATTGGCTCCCCGGCCGTCAAACAAGGCAAAGTTGCGCAAGGCGCTGGGCAGATCGGCGATGGAAACAATATCGGATGCCCGCAAAGCGATCGAACGCCGCACGGCGTTCTCCAATTCGCGAACGTTCCCCGGCCAATCGTAGCGGCTGAACAGTTCGAGAACCTCGGATGAGAATTTCGCCTTGCCGTCACCGAACTTCTTGAGAAAATACGCCGCCAATACCGGAATATCGGCGAGCCGATCGCGTAAGGTCGGCGCCCTTAGAGAGATGACGTTTAGGCGGTAGTAGAGATCCCGGCGAAACCGCCCATGCTCCACCTCATCGCTTAAATCGCGATTGGTGGCGGCGATGATGCGTACATTCACCTTAGTGGCGCTAGTGGCGCCAACCGGCCTAACCTCGCCCTCCTGCAGCAGCCGCAACAGTTTGGCCTGCACGTCCAGCGT
>CAZYOX010000327.1:0-5109 GCA_964649285.1 uncultured Bryobacterales bacterium
CCGCACTCTTGATCATGCTGGCGGGACTCGTCGTGCGGTCGATGTTTCTCGAGGGCTTCGACGAAGGTTGGGAGTTCTCGGTGGGCATTCGGCCTGAGGAATTTCATGCATCGTCGATGCTCGCCGCTATGGGCCAGTCATTTTTTAGCTTGGCGGTCGGCATGGGCACGATGGTGACCTACGGAAGTTATCTGAAGCGTGAGGATGACATCATGGGCGCCACGCTGCAGATTTGTGCGCTCGATACGCTTGTCGCGCTGTTGGCCTGCTTAGTTGTCTTCCCGATCATCTTCACCTACCCAGAGCTGTCTCCAGGCCAGGGTCCGAGTTTGCTGTTCGCCAGCATACCCACGGGCATATCGCAGATGCCGTTCGCCAGCTTGCTCATGACGGTATTTTTCATCTTGCTGATTTTCGCCGCTCTGACCAGTTCGATTTCGTTGCTGGAAGTCCCCGTGTCGTTCTTGATCGACCGGCTTGGTTGGAGCCGCAAGAAGGCGACGTGGATTGCAGGTACGGGCGCATTTCTATACGGCGTGCCAGCGGCGCTGGCTGGGGTTGAAGGCGGAATCTTCTACGGTTTCCTCGATCGGATTGACTACTTCGTCTCGAATGTCATGTTCCCGGTGGGAGGCATTGGTGGATCGCTGTTCGTCGGCTGGAGAATGCCTGACGAGCTTCGCCACGATCATTTCTTGTCGGGAAGCAAATTCAAGATTTTCTATAACATTTGGTTAACGCTGCTGCGCTTTGTGGTGCCGTTCGGCATCACGGCGGTGTTCCTGAATGCGATCGGCGTTGTGTAAAACGCCTGACCGGCGGGCCGTTCGCTAAACTGTCGCCATGGTGACTCGGCGGAGTTTCTTGTCCTGTGCCGCCGCGCTGGCAGCGGGTCTGCCGTCGACTCGCGCGCAGTCGCGACCCGGCATTTCCAAGGCGGTTCTGATTTCGATGCTGCCGAAGGAGTTGTCTTACGCCGACCGCTTTCGGCTAGCAGTCGACGTAGGCTTCCATGGGATGGAAGCGCAGACCGTCGATTCGCTAGAAGAGGCGCAACGGATCAAGGATGCGGCAGACCAAGCCGGCCTGCGCATCCACTCGGTGATGAACATGGCCCATTGGGCCTACCCGTTGTCGAGCCCAAACCCGAACGACGTGACGGCGAGTATTGCGGGAGTCGCCGCTTCGTTGGACCAAGCCAAGTTGTGGGGCGCGGACACGGTGCTATTAGTTCCGGCGGTCGTGCGGCCGGATACGACGTATGAGCAAGCATGGGAGCGCTCGCAAGGCGTAATCCGCCAGCGAGTGTTGCCGCTGGCCGAGAAGGCGAACGTCACCATCGCCGTCGAAGAGGTGTGGAACAAGTTCTTGCTGACGCCGCGCGATTTCGTGCAGTACATCGACGAGTTTAAGCACCCGTTACTGCGAGCTTACTTCGATGTCGGCAATGTCGTGCACTACGGCCTGCCCGAGCAGTGGATCCGCGCCATCGGCGACCGCATGGTAAAGGTCCATCTGAAGGACTATTCACGCAGCGCCGGCTTCACCAATTTGGGCGATGCGGGCGACGGCGGCGTCGATTGGCCGGCAGTGCGCGCGGCGTTGCGCGAAGTCGGCTACACAGGCGCGGCGACGGTGGAGTTGGAACCGGGAGATCGCGCCTACCTCGCGGACGTTTCGCGGCGAGTAGATCGGCTGCTGGGTTTGCCCGCATAGAAGCAGATGGATTTTGCGCAACAGGTCAAGGGTCAAGTCGATATCGTTCGCGTTATCGGCGACTACGTGCGCCTGAAAAAGAGCGGCCCGGACCGCTGGGTCGGCCTGTGTCCGTTTCACTCCGAGAAAAGCCCGTCGTTCTCCGTGCATGCGCGGCTGCAAATTTTCAAATGCTTTGGCTGCGGCAAGGGCGGCGACGTGTTCAATTTTGTCATGGAGCACCAGGGGCTTTCGTTTTTTGAAGCTCTCACGGTGATTGCCGAACAGAACGGAATCCCGATGCCCGAGCGCCGTGATCCAGCGGCGACGGATTCGGAGGCCGCAGTGCGCGAGGCGATGTTTCGGGCACATGAGATCGCTCAGAAATACTTCACCGAGCGCTTGATGAGCGCAGAAGGCGAAGACGCACGAAGTTACCTGAAGCGCCGCGGGCTAGACAAGGAAACCGTGGCGGAGTTCGGCATTGGATACGCGCCGGCGGGAAACGGACTGGTCGACTTGCTGCGCGGACAAGGACTAAGCGAAGAGGCGTTGGTCGATTGCGGCTTAGCCGGAAAAGGCGAAGGGCGTCCGGGCGTCTACGCCTTCTTTCGCGACCGCGTCACCTTTCCCATTCACGGCCTGACGGGAAAGGTGATCGGCTTCGGCGCGCGAGCGCTGCGCGACGGGCAAGAACCCAAATACCTGAACTCTCGCGAGTCGCCGATCTATAACAAGCGGACCATCCTGTACAATTTGCACCGTGCGAAGGAAGGCATTCGCCGTCACAACAGGGTCACGTTAGTGGAAGGGTACATGGACGTCATCGGCGTGTCGCGAGCGGGCGTAGCCGACGCAGTGGCGTGCTGCGGCACCAGCCTGACGCCGCAGCATGCCCATACGCTGCGCCGGCTCTCGGATACGGTGATCGTCAATTTCGATTCCGACGAAGCCGGGCAGGCGGCGGCGCATCGTTCGATCGAAGCGCTACTGCAGGAAGGATTGGACATTCGTGTTCTGGCGCTGGCGACCGGCAAGGATCCAGACGAGTTTTGCCGAGAACACGGCGGTGAGGCATATCGACGATTGCTCGACAAAGCGCCAAGTTACTTCACCTGGCTGGCCGACCGAACGCGATCGCAATTCGACCTGAAGACTGCGGACGGACGCATGAAGGCATTCGAAGCGCTGCGGCCCGCGGTCAATCTGATCCCGGATCAGCTCAAGCGAGCGGCTCTCGCCGAGGATTTGGCATCGCACTTGGGCGTCAGCAAAGGCCTGCTGCTGGAAGAGTTTCGGAAGGCCGCGACCGAGCGCCGCAAGCAGCCGTTGCGCGGACCGCGGCATACGCTAAGCGCGAGCGAGCGGCTGTTGTTGGAGTTGTTGATGGAGTCGGCGGCGGCGCGCGAAGAGATGTTGACGGAGGCCGAGGAGTTGGCCCGAACGCAGTCATTGCCGGTTGCTCCGCTGTTGACGGCGCTTGCGGCGGCCGCTGCCTCGCAGCCGCACTTCGAATTCTCGGCCGTGGAAGGAAGGCTCGATGCGCCGAACCGCGAGCTATTGCAGCACATAGTTTTCGATCGCGATCGGCACGAGGTTTCGATGGAAGAGGGACGCCAAGCGCTCGCGGCGCTGCATAAGCAAGCTTGGGAAAACGACTACAGAGAAGTACGAAGAGAGATCGCTGAAGCCGAACGCCAAGGTGATCGCAAATTGACGCTCGACTTGCTAAGCAAGCGAATGGAGTTAGAGAGGAGGCTCGCGGCAACGCGCAGCGTTTAAGTGAATGTCAGCGTTGCAATCGAGACTCCGGCGACGCATTGGTCGCTGTTGTAAAATGGAGCCTGCTTATTCGATGTTGGTCCGCTGCCACATCAGGGTTGCTCTCAACGATGCGCCCATGATGTCAGCAGCTCCTGGGGGGGGATGTGGACGACGAAATCCGTGAGCCAGAGGGATCGACAGAAACCGTTGATCGTTTTCTGAAAAAGCTCGATACCGACGACATCACCGAGACGGAGACGATCGACGAAGACGACGAGTCTCACGAAGCGACTGAAGAGGACGACGATTCCGATAAAGACTCTCACCTGGAGCTAAGCGCAGGCCAGACTGACGGCTCCGCGGATCCGGTTCGTACCTATCTGCGTCAGATGGGCAGTTCGCCCCTGTTGACGCGCGAGGGCGAAGTCGCCATTGCCAAACGCATCGAGCGCGGCCGCAATACAATTTGGCGCGGCGTTTTCCGCTGCCCGCTTACCGCTCGCGAATGCTTGAACCTACCTGACTCGGTCTCGTCGGGCCAACGCTCGATTCGCGAAATTTGCGTCCTTGATGAACCCAAGGAAGGCGAGTGGCAAGAGAGGGCCGATCGCTTAAAGCTGGAAGTGGCGCAGATCGAGAAGCTCGACAAGGCGATTCGCCAGGATCAGCTCAAGTTGCGTGCGCTGCCGCAGGCTCGCAAACGCAAGGAGGCCCTCAAGCTTCGTTGGAAGATCGGCCGGCAACGAATCGCGTTGGCGCGTATGATGGCCTCGATTCGCTTCACGTCGGATGAAATCTCGCGCATGGCGGGACTGATCGAGCAGAGCTTGAACTCCGTGAAGACGCTGGAGCGTCCGCTGGCCAACGCGCAGCGCGAGTTGGAGCAACTCGGCAGCAGCCGCAGCGAATACTCGCGGCAACTTGCCGCGCAAATCAAGGACCTCAACGGCGCCATCCAAGAAATCGAGGACGTTTGCGGTCTGCCTTCCAGCGAGTTAAGGGCGACGGTACAACGCATTCGCCGAGGCCGGGACATTTCGGGCGTGGCCACGCGCGAATTGATTGAGGCCAACTTGCGGCTGGTGGTCTCGATCGCGAAGCGTTATCTGAATCGCGGCATGCATTTCCTGGATTTGATCCAGGAGGGCAACATCGGCCTGATGAAGGCAGTCGACAAATTTGAATGGCGCCGCGGCTACAAGTTCTCGACCTACGCCACATGGTGGATCAGGCAGGCGATTACCCGCGCCATCGCTGACCAAGCTCGTACCATTCGCATACCGGTGCATATGATCGAGACCATCAATAAGCTGGTCAGAACGTCACGCCAACTGGTGCAGGAATTAGGGCGAGAACCGACGATCGAAGAGATTGCGGATGTGATGGAGTTGCCGGTTGCCAAGGTGCGCAAGATCAAGAAGATCGCGCAGGAGCCGATCTCCATAGAGACCCCGGTCGGCGAAGAGGACGAGAGTCACTTGGGCGACTTCATCGAAGACGAAGGGCAGCAATCGCCTTCGGACGCGGTGATCAACCTAAACTTGAGGGCCCAGACGGCTCAGGTGCTGAAGACCCTGACGCCGCGCGAAGAGAAAGTTATCCGCATGCGCTTTGGCTTGGAAGACGGCAGCGAGCACACCTTGGAAGAAG
>CAZYOX010000328.1:0-5051 GCA_964649285.1 uncultured Bryobacterales bacterium
ACGGACTGGACAAGCAGTCGAATGAGACGATTGCCGTCTATGACTTCGGCGGCGGAACGTTTGACGTTTCGATTCTTGAGGTCGGCGAGGGCGTGGTCGAAGTGAAGGCGACCAACGGCGATACGCACTTGGGCGGCGACAACATCGATCAAGTGATTATCGAGTGGCTGGTGAGCGAGTTTAAGAAGGCTGAGGGGGTCGACTTGTCGAAGGACAAGATGGCCTTGCAGCGGCTGCGCGAAGCGGCGGAGAAAGCCAAGATGGATCTCTCGTCGCTGATGGAGCACGAGGTGAATCTGCCGTTCGTTACGGCGACTGCGGAAGGACCGAAGCACTTGCAGATGAAGCTGACCAGGGCCCGTCTGGAAGAGATGATGAAGCCGCTGGTGCAGCGCACGATGGAGCCCTGCAAGAAGGCGTTGGAAGACGCTGGATTGAGCCCGAAGGACATTGACGAGGTTGTACTCGTCGGCGGATCTACGCGTATTCCGCTGGTGCAGAAGATGGTCTCGGAGTTTTTCGGGAAAGAGCCTCACAAGGGCGTGAACCCGGACGAAGTCGTGGCCGTCGGAGCGGCGGTTCAAGGCGGCGTCTTGGGCGGCGAGGTCAAGGACGTTCTGTTGTTGGACGTCACCCCGCTGTCGCTCGGTATTGAGACGCTGGGAGGCGTGTTCACTAAGCTGATCGAGCGGAACACGACGATCCCGACGCGCAAGAGCGAGACCTTCTCGACGGCGGGCGACAACCAGACGTCGGTGGAGATCAAGGTACACCAGGGCGAGCGCGCCATGGCCGCGGACAACCGTTTGCTGGGCGTCTTTCAGCTGGTGGGCATCCCGCCGGCGCCGCGCGGCTTGCCGCAGATCGAAGTGACCTTCGACATTGACGCCAATGGCATTCTCAACGTCTCGGCGAAAGACAAGGCGACGAGCAAGGAACAGAAGATTACGATCACCAGTTCCTCGGGTCTATCGCAAGAGGAAGTAGAGAAGCTGGCGCGCGATGCGGAGGCCCACTCGGCCGAGGACAATAAGCGCAAGGCTGCCGTGGAAGCGCGCAACCGCGCGGACTCCATGGTCTACTCCACCGAGAAGACGCTGAACGAGAATCGCCAAAAGGTCGGCGAAGACGATGCCAAGAAGATCGAGGAAGCGATCGCCGCCACCAAGACCGCTATGGCGGAAGACGACGTCGACGCGATGAATAAGGCAGTGGATCACTTACAAACGGTGAGTCACAAGTTGGCCGAGGCAATGTACTCGGCGAATGCGGACCAGCCTGGTGCGGCGCCTGGCGGGTCTAGCGAGGGCGCCTCAAGCGGCGCAAGCAAGGAAGAAGACGTAGTTGACGCCGAGTTTGTCGATGTCGATGACGACAAGAAGAGCTAACGCTGAGACCGGCAAATGAGCGATACGAACAGCGGGAGAATCGCTCGGAGCGGCGCTCCCGCTGTTTAATTTATTGAGGACCAAATGGCTGCGGCAGCGGGTCAGAAAGACTATTACAAAACGCTCGGGGTGAAGCGAACGGCTTCGGCGGACGACATTCGCAAAGCCTACCGCAAACTTGCGCGCAAGTATCACCCGGACGTGAATCCCGGAGACAAGGCTGCCGAAGAACGCTTTAAGGACGTCCAAGAAGCGCACGACATCCTCAGCGACAAGAAGAAGCGGGAGATGTACGACCAGTTCGGCTTCTACTCGCCCGGCGGATTCCCGGGCGGGGACGGCGGCGCGCGCGCGGGTCGTCCGGGCGATTTTAATTTTTCTGGGTTCGATTTCAGCGGCGGCGGCGCCGGGGGCGGTTATGCGGGCGGCGGATTTAACGACCTGTTCTCGCAGTTCTTCCGCGGCGGCGGCAAGAGCGCGCCGCGGCCCCAGCCGAAAAAGGGCGAAGACCTAGAGTATGCGGTCGACATCGATTTCTGGGATGCGATCCGCGGGACGAGCATCAAGATCAACGTGAGCCGCTACGAGCAGTGCGGCACGTGCGGCGGCGCGGGCCAGTCTGGCGGCGGCAATACGGTGTGCCCAGAATGTAAGGGCTCGGGACAGGTGGACCAGGCCGTCGGAGCGATGCGCTTTAACCTCACTTGCCCGAAGTGCGGCGGCGCCGGAACGTTGCGCAATGTCTGCCCGACTTGTACGGGCGATGGGCGCTTGAGCAAGACGGATACGGTGGAAGTACGCATTCCGCCCGGGGCGCAGAACGGGTCCCGGTTGCGCGTTCCGGGCAAGGGCAACGCCGGTTCGGTTGGAGCGCCGGCGGGGGATCTCTACATCATCACGCGGGTCGGAGATCACCCGTTGTTCAAGAGACAGGGCGACGACATTCGCATCAAGATGCCGATTCGCATCGACGAGGCGGTCTTGGGCGCGAAGGTGGAGGTGCCGACGATTGACGGCCGCACGCTGTTGAAGGTGCCGCCGAGCACGAGTTCGGGGAAAGTCTTCCGGCTGCGGGAGCGCGGCGTGCTGAATCCGCGTACGCAGAAGCGGGGCGACCAATTCGTCGAAGTACAGATCATCGTACCGGAGATCGCCGATGAGAATACCAAGGCGTTGATGCGGGACTTTGCTAACCTCAACCCGAACGACCCGCGTAAAGATCTGTTTGAGTCGGTTTAGCCATGGCAAGACGTTCGCGCACCAAAGGAGCCTACACCATCTCGGTCGTCGCCGAGCAGTTCGATATCCATCCGCAGACGCTGCGTTTGTACGAGCGGGAGGGTTTGCTGAAGCCCTCGCGCACCGAGGGCAACACTCGGATGTATACGGATTCGGATATGGAGCGGCTGGAGGTGATTCTGTCGCTGACGCGCGATTTAGGGGTGAACCTGGCCGGCGTTGAGATCATTCTCAACATGCGCGTGAAGATGGAAGAGATGCAGACGCAAATGCGTCAGTTCGTCGGCTACGTCAACGAGAATTTGGGGTCGATTCCTAAAGAGGGCGAGGACCATCTCAGCATGCAACTCGTGCGGGTGAGCTCCCGCATGCCTGCGCCTGCTCCTACGCCGGCCCGCAAGAAGGCGGCTAAGCGGACGATCAAGCACAAGCCTTGAAGATTTGCCTTTTGATCGCCAAGGCGGCTTGCCCGTATGATACTCGATTCAGGCGGGTTGTGCATTCCTTCTAATTCAGAGTCATATTGAGATTCTTCACCAAGAACGCCCACAGGTCCGCGAGCTCTTCGATTTGCTTGGAGGTCGGGATGCCTGCGCCGTGGCCGGCGGACGTTTCGATGCGGATCAACACTGGCGCGGGGCCTTTCTGTGCGTGTTGCAACTCGGCGGCGAACTTGAAGCTGTGGCCGGGTACGACACGGTCGTCAGTGTCGGCTGTGGTGACGAGCGTCGGCGGGTAGTTCGAATGGTTCTTCAGGTTGTGATACGGAGAGTACGCCAACAGGGCGGGGAACTCTTCAGGCACATCGGCTGAGCCGTAATCGTCGACCCAGTAGCGGCCAGCGGTGAATCTGTGGAACCGCAGCATGTCCATGACGCCGACGGTGGGAATGGCGGCGCCGAACAGATCGGGACGTTGGGTGAGCACGGCGCCAACGAGCAGGCCGCCGTTCGAGCGTCCGTGGATGGCGAGCTTCGGTGTGCTGGTGTACTTTTCGGCGATGAGCCATTCGGCCGCGGCGATGAAGTCGTCGAAGACGTTTTGCTTTTGCGCCTTGGTGCCGGCTTTGTGCCAGGCCTCGCCATACTCTCCGCCGCCGCGCAGATTCGGCACGGCCAGGACGCCGCCGAGATCCATCCACGTGAGCCAGCGCACCGAGAAGACGGGCGTGAGGGAGATGTCGAATCCGCCGTAGCCGTAGAGCAGCGTCGGATTGGAGCCGTCTTTCACCAACCCTTTCTTGTGGGTGATGAGCATGGGGATGCGCGTGCCGTCTTTGCTCGTGTAGAAGACTTGCTCGGTGACGTAATCGGCGGGGTTGAATTTGACCTCGGCCTGGCGCATAACCGTGCTTTCGCCGCTGAGCATGTCGTAGCGGTAGATCGTCGGCGGTTGGGCGTAGCTCGAGAATGAGTAAAACGTTTCAAGATCGCTGCGCGAGCCGTTGAAGCCGGACGCCGTGCCGATGCCGGGAAAGGCGACCTCACGCACGAATTCGCCGTCGAGACGGTGGATGCGCACCGAAGAGGAAGCGTCCTTGAGGTAATCCGCTATGAGCAGATCGCCGACCATAGTCGTTCCGACGAGAGTAGCTTCGGATTCTGGGATGATCTCGATGGGCGGCTCGCCGGGCTTGGCAATGTCGAAGGCGATAACGCGGCGGCGCGGCGCGCCTAGGTTGCTGGTGAAGTAGAACTTCGAGCCTTCGGCGTCGATGAAGGTGTAGTCGTGGTCGAAATTATCGATTAGCTCGATGGGCGCGCCGTAGGGTTCCTGCAGATCCTTGTAGAGGATGCGGTAGCGAGCGTCGGTGCCCCAGGTGACGTGAATGATGAGATAGCGTCCGTCGGAGGACAGGTCCGGCGAGAAGCCCCACTCGGGCTGGTCGGGGCGTTCATAAACGAGCACGTCGTCGGACTGCGGCGTCCCGACACGGTGGTAGTAGAGCTTGTTGTTGAGATTGGTCGACTGGAAGGCGGCGCCTTCCTCGGGCTTGGGGAAGCGCGTGTAGAAGAAGCCGCGGCTGTCGTTGGTCCAAACCAGGGCGCTGAACTTCACCCACTCCAAGCGATCGGCGAGCTCTCGCTTAGAGGCGATTTCAAGCACGCGGACGGTTTGCCAGTCGGAACCGGCGTCGCTGCGGGCGTAGACGGCATAACGGCCGTCTTTGCTGAACTCGATGTTAGAGAGCGCGGCGGTGCCATCCTCGGACCAGACGTTGGGGTTCAGCAGCATCTCGGGCTCGTCCTCGAGCGAGCCCTGCATGTAGAGCACGCTTTGGTTCTGCAGACCGTCGTTCTTGAAGAAGAAGTAGCGGCCGCCTTCTTTGGAGAACGTGGAGTAGCGCTCGTAGTTCCACAGCTCGGTCATGCGCTCTTCGATGCGGTCGCGTTCGGGGATGGCGCGCAGATAGCCGAAGGTGAT
>CAZYOX010000329.1:0-5043 GCA_964649285.1 uncultured Bryobacterales bacterium
GTTGCGCACCAGCGACCCGGACATCTGGGCCGCCGGCGACCTGGCCAACTTCTTAAAGCTCGATGGCGTGGAAGTCCCCGCCATCTGCGACATATCCGAAGCCAACGCCGCGCGAGCGCAGAAGATGGTCACCGATTCGGGCCGGCCCTCTCCTGAGCTCTACACGCGCGGCGACACGGACTACAAGCGTTTGTGCGAACGCGAAGACCTCGACCTGGTCTTCACCGCAACGCCTTGGGAGTGGCACACGCCCGTCTCGGTCGCCGCAATGAACAGCGGCAAGCATGCCGTCAGCGAGGTGCCCATCGCCGTCACCCTCGACGAATGTTGGGAACTCGTTGAGACCGCCGAGCGGACTGGCCGCTATTGCGTCCAATTGGAGAACTGCAACTACGACCGCATTGAGCTGATGGTGCTCAACATGGTCCGGCAGAACGTGCTCGGCGAACTCGTGCACGCCCGCTGCGGCTACCTGCACGATCTACGGGCCGGCAAGTTCAGCCAGGCTAACGGCCGCAAGCTGTGGCGCCTGGATCACTCCATTCGGCGCAATGGCGATCTCTACCCGACACATGGCCTAGGCCCAGTGGCGCAGTGCCTCAACATCAATCGCGGCAACCAGTTCGACCATATGGTCTCCATCGGCTCCAAGACGCAAGGTCTGCATGATTACGCGGTCCGCGAGTTCGGACCTAACAGCCCGCAGGCCAAGTTGGACTTCGCCCTCAGCGACGTCGTCACCTCTCTCATCCGCACGCGCGGGGGACAGACCATCGTCGTTACGCACGACACCAATACCGCCCGGCCCTATAGCCGCGACTTCGCTATTCAAGGGGCCAAGGGGATTGTCGAGAAGTATCCCGAAGCCCGCGTCTATCTCGACGGCAAGAGTCCCAAGGACGAGTGGGAAGATCTGTTGGCCGTGTACGCCGAGCAATTCGAGCATCCGCTGTGGCGCGCCTTGGAGCAACGCGCGCAAGGCTCAGGCCATGGCGGCATGGACTTCGTGCAGACCTACCGGCTCATCTACTGCCTGCGCAACGGCCATCCTCTTGACCTCGACGTCTATGACGGTGCGGCCTTGTGTGCCGTCTCCGAATTGAGCGAACGCTCCATCGCCGCACGCAGCAAGACGATGGACTTTCCCGATTTCACTCGCGGCCAATGGATCAACCGCCCGCCTATCGGCATCGTCACGGCCTAATAGCGGCGTTTCCCTATTTCACCGTATAGAGTCCCGCGTCCAGGTCTCGCCGCGTCTCACGCTCGGGATTGCCCGCTTCGGCATGAATCGCTAAGACGTTCTTCCCCTTCTTGAGTAAGTTCACGAAGTCGCTCACATCGATGTGCCGATACTCCCTGCGCGTCGGAACATCGATTTTCGCGATCTCCGTCCCGTTGAGATAGATTGCGCCGCCCGAGACCGTATTCAAGACCTCCACCCACAGCGTTTGGGGCGCCTCGTCCACCGTGAATTCTCTGCGAACCCAGATCGGGCCGGTCTCCCAGGTTGCGCCGTTGGTGAACTGCTCATCCGGCTCGCTTCGAAAGGGCGCCTTGCCGTGCATCCATTTCGAGTCGTTCAGCTCCAAGCTCGCCCAGTTCCCGCGCGGCTTCTTGAACGTATAGGCCCACTCCTGTTGCTCCCGCGCCGACGTAGGGACGATCACCTCGGTTTGCCTGGGCGGGGCGAAGAACACACTGTGAATGCGTTTCAGGCGGTCTGCGTCGAACTTCACCAGCTTGCGGTCATAGGTCATCAGTCCGTTGACCTCGCCTTCCACGTCCGTCGTCTGCGTGTAGATCGCGCCCGCGACGCCGCGATGATAAGGACCCGCGACCGCGCTGACGATCTCGTCGTACTTGTCGTTTAGTTCTTCGCGCGATTGCAGCGTGCGATAGCCCCAGTTGCGCTTGTCCCACCACAAGTGGTCTTCCACCGGCCAACCTAGCCCGCCGAACTCGCCCAAAACCGTGGCGCGCTCGTCGCCTTCCTTCAGCGGACGCATCCCCGGTCCCGGATACATGTGCGTGTCGTAGAGGTCGCCCACGCCGCGGTCCGTCCACCCCGACGCCGAGTTCACCAGCCGCGTCGGGTCGTAGCGCTTCGTCCACTCCGCTATGCGTCCCGTATCGTACTGCCCCCAGCCCTCGTTAAACGGCACCCAGACCACGATCGAAGGGAAGAAGCCGAATGCATCGATCTCCTCCTTCCATTCGCTCTCAAACTGCGCCGCCGACACGCCTTCCCGCGGCGCATCTTCTTTCGCGAACGGACTGATATAGAGACTCTTCGCATCGCGCACGCCGCTCAGGAAGCCGGACGGCATGTCCTGCCACACCATCAGCCCCAGCCGATCGCACCAGTAGTACCAACGCGACGGCTCAACCTTTACGTGCTTGCGCGCCATGTTGAAGCCCAGATCGCGCGTGATCTCGATGTCGTACTTCAACGCTTCGTCGGTCGGCGCGGTATACAGCCCATCCGGCCACCAACCCTGATCGAGCGGCCCAATATGGAATAGCGGCTCATTGTTGAGATACAAGCGACGCGCGCCCTGTTGGTCCGTCCCCAAGGCAATCTTGCGCATTCCAAAGTAACTGCCGACCTCATCGATCGTCTGCCCGCTGCGCGTCAGCGTGAGCTTGACGTCGTAGAGGTGCGGCGAATCCGGCGACCACAGTTTGGGATCGCGAATGGCTAGTTCCAGATCCTCGTTCGCTGCTGCCGCACCTCTCGCGATCTCCGCGCCTGTGTCCGTCACGACGGCTTCCACTCGCGCGCCTTCGGCCAGACCAGAGAATGTCGCCTTGACGGTCACCCGTCCGCGATCGATGTCCGAATCAAATCGCACGCGCTCGAACGCGACGCCGCCGACGGGCTCAATCCAAACCGTCTGCCAAATTCCGGTGACTGCCGTGTACCAAATGCCTTCGGGTTCCAGTACTTGTTTGCCGCGCGCTTGCGTGCCGCTGTCTGTGGGGTCCCAGACCCACAGTGTCAGTTCTTGCTCTCCATCTGCCTTCAGCTCGTCGGTAATGTCAAAAGAAAATGGCGTGTAGCCGCCCTTGTGCTCGCCGACCGCGATGCCGTTCACGGCAACCCGCGCATGCCAATCCACGGCGCCGAAATTCAACCGAACGTGCTTCCCTCGCCACGCCGCCGGAACCGCAAAGTTTCGGCGATACCACAGAGCCTGATCCGGCAGCACCGCCTTGCCGACGCCCGACAGGGACGACTCAATCGCAAACGGCACGAGAATCTCGCCCTGATATTCACCGGGCGATAGGTCATTCTTCGAAGTGATCGCGTAGTCCCACAGCCCATTCAGATTGACCCAGTCTGGGCGCGTCATCTGCGGTCTCGGATACTCCGGCAAGGGCGAGGCCGGATTAACCTCTTCCGCCCAGCGCGTCATGATCCGCCCCTCAACAGGCTTCCAATCGGCAGCGGAAACGGCAGCGGCAACCAACAAGAAAACGACAACGACTTTCTTCATCACAGGGCTCTCAGCAATGTCCTCCATGATAGGGAATCCCTGCTGCGCTCCGAACTCGATCCGCAACGACCGTCACATCGACGATCTCCTGCATAGAACAGACGCCCGCCGTCTCGTTGCAGAGGAAGAGCGCTTGCTCTGGAAGAGGTAACAGCTTCGGATGACTTGGCGTCTACGGGACAAGTTCCCGGAGGAGACATCTCCCGTGCAAGACGCAACTAAAATGATCCGCACTGATTCGTTCACGCCCCGCTCCCCCAGGGTCTCGCAGCATTCGCCTCTCCGCAGGGCAGCAGACCCAAAACCGAACATGGGCGAAACCGAGGCATGGCTCTCCGCCGGTTTGGGAGCAGTCCTCATCGGGGCCGCGTTCCGCCGCCGGACCATGGGCGCGCTTCCCCTCGCGGCCGTTGGCGCCTCCTTCCTCTACCGCGCTTCGACGCGCCACTGTCCGCTGTATGGGGCGGCCGGTATTGATCGTTCCAGCCGTACGTCGGGCCCCGACGCGGTGAGCACCATCACGATCGACAAGCCGCCCGAAGAGGTCTATCGCTTCTGGCGAAACCTGAGCAACTTGCCGCAGTTCATGGCTGCCGTGGAGAACGTCGAAGTGATCGACGAAAAGCGATCCCTATGGCGGACACGCGAGGTAGGCGGTCAATCCTTCGAATACGAAGCGGAAATCACCGAGGACACTCCCGGAAACGGCATTCGTTGGAAGTCGGTGAGCGGATCGCCTATCGAAATGCGCGGTACCGTACGCTTCAAGCCCTCTCCGGCAGGCCGCGGAACCATCGTGATCGGCAGCCTGGTTTTCGGCCGCGGCGAGCGAGGCGGCGTCATGGGCCACATTGCGGGCCCGTTCGCCAAGTACGCAATCCACAAGGACCTCATGGGGCTCAAGCGCCTCTTGGAGACCGGCGAGATTCCCTCAACCGAGGGCCAGCCAGTCGGTCCCCGGAATAGCGACTCTGAAGCGAGGCGTCCGCTGCACACCAGACGCGAGGACATGATCACTGCACCCGCCCAGGCGCAAGGAGCGAACTGAAAATGAAGGCGCTTTGTTGGTACGGCAAACAGGACGTCCGGGTGGAGAAAGTTCCGGACCCGAAGATCATCAATCAGCGCGACGCCATCATTCGAGTGACCTCCACGGCGATTTGCGGCTCGGACCTCCACTTGTTCAACGGCTACATTCCCCGCATGAAGCAGGGCGACATCTTGGGACATGAGTTCATGGGCTAAGTCGTCGAACTCGGAAAGCCCAACGGTTTGAAAATCGGCGATCGCGTGGTCGTCCCGTTCACGATCTCCTGCGGCAATTGTTTCTTCTGCCAACGAGATTTGCACTCCTTGTGCGACAACTCCAACCCCAACGCCAATGAAGCGGAACTGGCATACGGTTATTCCGGCGCGGGATTGTTCGGCTATTCGCATATCTACGGCGGCTACGCCGGCGGACAGGCCGAGTACGTTCGCGTGCCGTTCGCGGATAAGGGACCGATAAAGGTTCCCGAAAACCTCAGCGACGATCAAGTGCTGT
>CAZYOX010000330.1:0-5030 GCA_964649285.1 uncultured Bryobacterales bacterium
GCACGGCGTCGGCTTCAAACGATATGGGCGGCTCCATGCAGGTCAGCGAAATGAGTTGAAAGATGTGGTTCGGCACCATATCTCGCAACGCCCCGGCCTTGTCGTAGTAGCCTCCACGATCGCCCACGCCGATGTCTTCGGCGACGGTGATCTGCACATGGTCGATGTAGCGATGATTCCACAGCGGTTCGAAAATGCCGTTGGCGAAGCGGAACACCAAAATGTTCTGGACCGTCTCTTTGCCCAGATAGTGATCGATACGGTAGATCTGATCCTCAGTTAGAGTCCGAGAGAGCTGTTGATTGAGCTCTTGGGCCGACTTCAGGTCGTGGCCGAACGGCTTCTCGAAAACGACTCGCCGCCATCCGCCGCCTTCCTCTTGCAGTGTCAGTCCCGCTTCGCGCAGTTGTTCGGAGACGGGGCCGAAAAAGCGCGGCGCTGTGGCCATGTAAAAGAAGTAATTCTTGATGCCGTTTGATTCTCCAAAACCTTCGAGACGCTCGCGCAAGCGCACGTAGGTCTCCGCGTCCTCGGCATCGCCGGCGAGGTAATGGATCCTCTCAGACAGCCAGTTCCAAATCGACGGATCGGTCTCCGCGGTCGCAAACTTCTCCATGTCGGCGCGGAGTTTCTCGCGAAAGTCTTCATCGCTCATCTCGCTGCGTGAGATGCCGATGATGGCGAAGTCGTCGGGCAGCAACCTGTCCTTACGCAGGTTGTAGAGAGCGGGAATCAGCTTGCGCTTCGTCAAATCCCCGGAAGCGCCGAAGATGGCCATCACGTTGGCGTCGGCGATTTGTCCGTTCGGCATGAATCCTATTCTCCTGATTGGCGCTGGGGTCTACGCCAGGGCCTGCGTGACTGCTGAGGCTAAGCGGCTCAATCCGACCTCGACATCCGCCAAGTGGACACGCAAGGCGCGGCGCTTGCGCTCTTCGAGAACTGTAAAATCCCCGCGCGCTTGGGCCGCCTTAACGACGCTAAACCCGTACTCGCGTCCAGGCACGGGGACATCCGCCGGGTCGGTGCAGGTGATCTGCACCACGACTCCTTGGTTCGGCCCGCCCTTGTAGGCCTGTCCCGTGGAATGCAGAAAGCGCGGTCCAAAGCCGAGGCAGGTGGCCGCCTTTTTCTTATTGCGAATCGCCATGCGAACGGTCTGCAGTGCCTGTTCATGAGCGTCGTTCATTTCGATGTAGGCCAACAGAGCGAGGTAGTCGCCGGCGCCGATCTGGTCGAGATGCGCCTTGAGGTATCCCACTAGGGTGGGCGTATCCGCCGCTTGCGCCAGCGTTGCTGAGTAAGCGGCGTCAGCAAACAACTTCACGCCGTCGTTCTCAAAGAACGGCTCTTCCGCGGGCAACGATTTGGTCTTCTCGAACGCTTCGGTTAACTTACGGCTGGCGACCTTGCTCGCTTCCACATCCGGCTGATCGAAGGGATTGATGCCCATCACGGCGCCTGCTGCCGCGGTGGCAAACTCCCAACGGAAGAACTCTTGCCCGAGATTGGCGGCGTCTGAACACTCGATGCGCACTACGGGATGCCCGGCCTTTTCGAGCGCGTTCAGACGCTCATCCGCTGGCCGGTCGGCGCCTAGGCCAATCTGCACGAAAAGACGATCGTCGCCGTAAACTTCAGGAGCTCCCACCGGTTCCCTGTCGACAGGGATAATCGCTTTGCCCTGCTTGCCCGTGGACTCGGCCAAAAGTTGCTCCAACCAGGCGCCGAGCGACTCCACCTTTTCCGATACGACAAAGGTAAGTTTGTTCTTTCCCGCGTTCGCATAGGCGCCTAGCAACAAACCCAAGCTCGCGCCGGGGTTCGCCGCGGGGTCTTCAGCCTTGCATGCCTCTGCCATCTGTTGGGCTCGCCGTAGGAAGTCCATGGCATCTAATCCGGCCGCCGCCGCAGGCGCCATGCCGAAGTTGGAAAGCGCTGAGTAGCGTCCGCCGATTTCTTTCAAGCCGTAGAAGATCTTGCGATAACCGTCACGATTGGCGATCGCTTCCAACAGGGAGCCGGGATCCGTCACGGCGATGAAATGCGCGCCAGGCGCACCTCCCAAGACGGCGCCGGCCCGCTCGAAGAAATGCCGACGCATGATGTCGGGTTCCAACGTCGTGCCCGACTTGCTGGAAACAAAGAACAGCGTCTTGGCCAAGTCGAGTTTGCGCTCAGCCGCCAGCACTTGTGCGGGATCGGTCGAATCCAGCACGTGCAGCTTCGGGAATCCTGATTGCTGGCCGAATGTCCGCGACAACACGTCGGGACATAAACTCGATCCGCCCATTCCCAACAACAAAATGTCGGTAAAACCGGCTTGCGCGACGTCGCGATGCAACTCGGTCAGGTGATCCGGGCGCGCTAGTTGCTGCTCGGCAATATTGAGCCAGGCAACCCATTTCGCTTCGTCGGCGCCCGTCCACACCGAGGCGTCGCCGTCCCACAGCCGGCGCACGAGGTTGCCGCTGCGCCATTTCTCGACGAGTGCGGTGTAAGCGTTACTCGTGGGCGGAAGTTGCAGCGTGTTGAGTGGGTGCGACATGGAAGAGCAGGCTGGCGAACGACCTGCTGAAAAACCCAGTCTAGCACCGGGCTACGAGCATCCCGTCGCTGCTCCAGGTAGCGCTATGCGGTTCGTGGTAGACGTCTGGACGGCGTCCGCATAAGGTGAAGGTGTGGATGATGCAGGACGCTCAGACACGCGAAACAACCGTCATCCAAGGGCGAATGCTCTCGGCCGAAACCGTGCCGAACTACGGTTCGCGCAGGCAAGCTCTGCTCTGAGCAGGACCTCGGGCTTCATTGCCGAGGCGGGTTTCAGCCATTCGCTGACGCCCGCGCGCAACTGCACCTACGCCTGCCTCTACTGTTATGTGCCGACGCTGCGCATCCAGGGGGGACTGCGTCAAGAAGACTGGCAGCGATGGGGACAGTTCACAACGGTCAAGGAGAACCTCCCTGCGTTGCTCGGCAAACAACTGCACCCCGATCAGCGCATTTATTGTTCGCCGCTTACCGATCCCTACCAGCCCGCCGAAAGAGAAGCGCGTCTCATGCCGGCCGTGCTGCGCAAAGTTATAGCCGCGCCGCCGGCAGTCTTTGTACTGCAAACCCGCGGCCCGTTGATTCTTCGCGACCTAGACTTGCTGCGGCAACTTGCCGAGCGAACCGTGCTGCGTATTAGCTTTTCGGTCACTACCAATCGGGAAGAAATGCGCCGCATCTTTGAGCCGCACTGCGAGCCGATCGCCGAACGCCTGGCCGTGATGAAACAACTCACGGCCGCAGGCCTTCGCGTGCATGCCACGCTGGCGCCGCTGTTGCCGTGCGACCCGGAGCAGCTTGTCGATCTGGCCCTCGATGTCTCCAGCGAAGCGCTCATCATCGACCCGCTGCATGTGCGCCAAACCAAGAGCCGAGGCGCCGCGACGCGCGAGGCAGCCCATCGGCTCTGCGCCGCTAAGGGGCTTAACGAATGGCTAGATCCCGCCTTTCAGCAAGCGATCGTAGAGCGCATGCGCCACCGCGCCGCCTTGCGAGGAAGGCGCTGCGGCGCCGGCGTCGAGGGCTTTTCGTGTCTAGCTAGAACTGCGACTTGAATTGCTCGAACTGCGCTTCGAGTTGGGCGACCTTTTCTTCCAGCTCCGCCACTCGCTGCTCTAGGCCGCCGCGCCTCGCCGGCGCCGTCGTCGCTACGGCTTCCGATTCGTCGATGGGTCCCATCAAGAGGTGCGCATAACGCGCCTCCTTCGTGCCCGGTTGCTTGGCGAGTTGCGCGACTAACGCCAGCGTATCGCGGGTGCGCAACTCTTCGATGGTCTCTTCCACTTCCGCCAACGACGCGAACTCATACATGCGATTCGTGCGTTGGCGAATCTCGCCCGGCGTTTGCGGACCGCGCAGCAGCAACACGCAAATCACCGCCGCGCGCTCCTTGTTCAAGCGCAAGGCATCGTTGGCGACGTGGCGAAAGCGCGGCACGCGCGAATCACCCCCGGTAATCCGCCGGGTTAGGCCTTTCTCTTGCAAGCGCTCCAGCGCCGCCTGTACCAACGCATCGTCGTATTCAACCACCGGATCCCGGCTCGACTTCTGATTGCAGGCCGCGACCAGACTATTCAGCGTCAGCGGATAGTAGTCCGGCGTGGTCATCTCCTTTTCCATGAGACAACCCAACACGCGCGCTTCTTCTTCATCCAACAATACGGAGTCGAGGGAGTCGGCCTCAATGCTGCGGAGACTGCCTAGAGGGGCCGAACGGAGCGTGCGATAGTCCATAAGTTTCAGTGTATAGCGATGCGGCATTCCGTCCGGCCGGGCCTGAGGACCGCTGCCCGCCTACAATGGACGAACTGTCGAAAGAACTGGGAGGCAATGATGTTCAGGTGCTGGCTGGCGGCGTGTGTACTGTTCTTGACTCTTGGCGCCTTGGCGCAAACACCTTCGAGCGCGATCAACCCGGAGATCGCCAAGATCGTCGAAGAAGTTTCGCAAGAGAGAATCGGCGCGAACCTGCGCAAGCTCGAAAGCTTCGGCACTCGCTATGTTCTCTCCGAGACCGACCATCCCACAAGGGGCATTGGCGCCGCGCGCCGATGGATTCGCGAAGAGTTCGCTAGCTATAGCCCGCGACTGGAAGTGAGCGAGCAGACGTTTCACATTCAGAAGGGCCCTCGGTTGCTTCGCGACGCCGATGTCGCCAACGTCATCGCCGTTCTGCCAGGCGAAGTTCACCCGGACCGCTACGTGCTGATCACCGCTCATTACGACAGCGTGAATCAGAAAAGGAAGCCCGTGCCGTCGGACAAAGAACGAATTGCCGACTGGGTAGAGAAAGGAATGGTCGAGGCGGAGGCCAAACGCTATGTCGAACTCTTCCCTGGCGAAGAATCTCTCGGGGAACTGGATGCCGGAGCGACAGAGGCGCAGGCCGAGGCTCCAGGGGTTACCGACAACGGCAGCGGTACCGCGGCAGTGATGGAATTGGCTCGCGTGATGAGCCGGCACGAGTTCGACAAGAGCCT
>CAZYOX010000331.1:0-4997 GCA_964649285.1 uncultured Bryobacterales bacterium
CTTCCAGGTTAAAGCCGCTGAGCGCGGGCTTATAGACGAGAGTGGCGACGAGAGCGCCGTCATCCTCAAAGATCACCACGCGTCGGTCGTCGCCAAGGCGCGTCCAACACAACTTCTCGCGAGCCTCAGGGGTTAAGTCCGGATCCCCGGCATAGTAATCGCCGGCGAAAGCGATTATGGAGGGCATATCTGAGGCTTTCGCGAAGCGGTAGTCCATGAGCGTCCCCGAAAGCCAGAGTCTAGCGAACCCTGGGCGGCGGTGTCACAAACTTGACGTTGCCGAATGTAACGGTTCGCGTTCAGGCGAAGTCGCCCAGCACCGCACGCAACCGATCACGCTGTTGCTCCAGAGCGTGCAAGTCTCCGGATGAAGCCGGCAAGGCGCTGCCCAGATGCAGGCCGGCAGCGTTGCGCCACACCGGAGTGAGCGGCGCTGCCGCCCCAGCGGCCGTTTCGAAGGCTTCGAGCCGAAAGCGCGAACGAGCGGCGCTCTCGCCGAGGCGAGAGTCGGCGAGCACGATCACGGACAGGCCACTCTGCAAGGCGGATTGCATGCGCCGGCGAAAATCGCCCGCGTCTGAGGCGACAGGCGCCACGAGCGGCTCAACCAGAAAGGCCATCGGGCCGGGAAGATCGCGCAGACCGGATTCGTCGGCGAGGACGGCAGGCGCGGACAAGCTCGCCAACACCGCTGCCGCATCAAAGCGGTCGAAGCGATTAGCCAGATAGAGACCAGGGTTCGTTGGGATCGCCAGCGTCCTAACTGAGACGCCTTCGAGAGACAGCAGCATACGCAGAGCCGGCAGCGCGAAGAGCCTTGCAGCGCCAGGCGAGGGAGTCAGGCGCGCGGACAGCCCAAACGGCGCCGCAATGGACCAGCGTGCGGCGTCCTTGCCCGCAGTACGAATCGCTACGAAGAATCGACCGCCGAGGCGGTGAATCCAGCCAGTGAAGTTGCGCAGCCACAGACGCGACAACTGACGCCAAGGCGCGTCCGATTGCCGGTTGGCGATTTGTCCGGTTTCGTAGAGTTGACGCGTCTCATTCCGCCGGATCTTGCCGCTGGATGTCTTGGGGACGGCGTGCGGCGGCGCCAGCTGAACGACATCCGGCGGCATGCCGACCTTGGCCGCGACGTTCTCGGTGATGTCGTGCGTGATGCGCGAGCGCTCGGCCTCATCCGCCACGCGGGTTTCGGCCACGACGATCAGGCGTTCGGTGCCGGCCTGAACATCGACGGAGCCAAACGCGGCCACGCAGCCCTTGCGTACGCCCTCGACTTCAGCTGCTGCCGCCTCGACATCTTGAGGAATGATGTTGTGGCCGGACTTGATAATGACGTCTTTGAGGCGGCCGGTGACGTAAAGCTCGCCGCCGGCCTGGTAGCCGAGGTCGCCCGAATCCATCCAGCCGTCGGCGTCGATCACGGCACGGGAGGCTTCCGCGTTCCGATAGTAGCCCGCGGTGCGCGAGGGGCCGCGGAAAAGGATGCGCCCGCGCACACGCTCGGCAACCAGGTCGCCTGCATCATCGACGACCTTGATCTCGTGCAGGCGCAGAGCTTGACCATTGGCGACGAACCTTAACGTTCGCTCTGCATCGGGAGCTGCTGGCGCAGCTATGCCGTCTCGCTCAAATGCAGTGCGGTCAATGACGTCGATCACCGGGAGGCGGTTGATGGCCGGGAAGGTCAATGCGACC
Organism: uncultured Bryobacterales bacterium; assembly: GCA_964649285.1. Classification (GTDB taxonomy): domain Bacteria; phylum Acidobacteriota; class Terriglobia; order Bryobacterales; family UBA6623; genus CAMPKL01. The sequence goes on from CAZYOX010000331.1 coordinate 1,702, forward strand.
GACGATTCGGCCAACCCGTAGCAGGGTACATAGGCCTCAGGCCGGAAGCCGCACGGCGCAAACCGTTCCGCGAATGCTTCGAGGGTATGCGCCAGCACCGGCTCGCCGGCGTTGATGGCAATGCGCCATGGGCTGAGGTCGACGCCTTCCAATGCGGCATCAGAAATCTTTGCGGTACACAGATCAAACGAAAAATTCGGCGCGGGGCACAGCGTTCCTCCGGAATCGCTCATCGCCCACAACCAGCGCTCGGGCCGCGACAAGAAGTCAAGCGGCGACATCACCGTGATCGGGTACGCGTGATAGACGCTGAACAGCCACGAGCCGATCAGCCCCATGTCGTGATAGAGCGGCAACCAACTGACCACGACATCGTGGGGCGTAGCCTGGACGGCCTCGCCGATGCCGCGCACGTTGGCCAGCACATTGGAGTGCGTCAGAGTAACGCCCTTGGGGTTGCCGGTGGACCCCGAAGTGTACTGGATGAAAAAGATCTCGCTGGTCTCGGGCCACGCACCATGGAAGCCGCGTCCTCGTCCGGTAAGCTCGTCGGCGGTAACGACGTCGATCAAGCTCGGCAAACCCAGACGCATCACGTCCGCGACGATCTTGGCTTGATCGAAGGAGATGAGGAATTTGACCTCGGCATTGCGCAAGATGGCCAACTGCCGCTGGACGTATTCCTCGATTTGTTTCGGTCGCGCCGGCGGGTAGATCGGAACGGCAATGCCGCCAGCCAGAGCGACGCCGAAGAACGTGTAGAAAAAGTCGGCGCACGTCGGCAACATGATGGCGACGGTTTCGCCCGGCTTGAGGCCGGCGGCAATCAAACCGGCGGCTACTTCTTGGGAGCGCTTGTAGAGACGTCCGTAGGAGATGGGACGCGGTACATCGTCTTCGAGCAGATGGACTTGAATGCGATCAGGATGCGTCTGGGCCAAGTGCCGCAGCACTTCAACGAACGTGCGAGCCTCGGTAAGAGGCGCGGGCGCGGGCGGCGACTTGGGAATCGCGTAGCGTATGCGTGCGGGCCCGCCGGAGTCGCTGGCCAACAAGGCCGCGGCGTATTCGGCAGGCGTCTCGGCCTGCTGGGCCACGCCGTCAGGCAGGCGCTTGTCGAAGCGTTGCTCCAGACGCATCAGCAACTCGACGCGTTCGAGGCTGCCCAGACCCAGGTCCTTGTCGAGCGACGAATCGAGCGTGGCGCGTTCCGCGGCGTCCTTCGCGCCGAGTTCCAGCAACACTTCGCGCACCACTTCGAGGACGCCTTGGTTGATCTCGGGGCTCACAGCTGAAAGCTCCAACCGCGCACGGCATCCGGCTGCACCCACTTGAGGACGCCTTCAATCTCGTTGTCGCGCCAATAGCTTGGCCAGTCGATTAGTTCCGGCGTCCAAGGCAGCAGCCGACGGTCTTCGTCAGACAGCGCCGCCATCGCCGCACGGATGTGATTCGCTTCGAACAGGTAACGATTCTGCTCGGTGAAAGGCAGGTACTGCTCGACGGTCTGCTCGCGAAAACGCAGTTGCAGCGCCGCCTGGCGCATCTGGCCCGCCTTGCGCCCGGCGGCCGCCGCTCCAGGCAGACCCTTGGATTTGAGCCACTTGGCGAGTGATTGGAAGCGGCGCTCCAAGTTCTCCGCACGCGCTTTTTGGCGGCGATTGCGTTCCAGGTAAACCTGACCGTCAAAGAGCTTCGGCTCGCCATTCATCTTTGCGCCGCGCCGCTTTGCCTCGACCGCAAGCAGCGCAATCAGCGAGCGCATCGGGAAGGGATTTCGGTCCGAGCCAGCTAATTGATAAACGCGATCCGCACGCGCTTCAGCAAGCAGCGCCGCTACGGCCAGCATTGCCGCCGCGATCTGGTCGACCGGGACGACTTCCAACGACAGGTCCGCTCGGGCCGGCCACTCGCTCATGCCGCCGAGCGCCATCAACACTAGCGGCGCCGCCGTGCGTCCGCCCTCGACCCAGCCGGGGAAGGGAAACTCCAAGGCGCTCTCGACGATCGCCGGCCGCACGATGGCCCACTCGATGTCGCTGCGCGCCGCCAGCATCTGCTCGCCCAAGCTCTTGGTGTAGGTGTAAGTGTTGACCCATCCCCAGCGTTCGGCGCGGGAGCGGCCCAACTCCGTGAGCGCTTGTTGCGCCGCTCTGTCACGGCCGCTCGCAGTCAACTCGCCGACGCGTTCGCGCAGTAGCGCGACTTCCGCCCGCGCGTCGAAGGCCGTATCGCCGCGATCCTTGCGCAGGGGGTAGAACCCTTCGATGGGCTCGCTTTCTTCCACCAATCCGTCGCCGCGCCCGGCGACATAACAGGTAGAGACGTGAACGAGCTTGGCGCCAAGGCGCGCGGCGAGATCGGCGACTTTCTGCACCGCTTCGACGTTGGCGCGCAGCGACTCATCCACCGGTGCAAAGAACTCCACGAGCCCGGCGCAGTGAATGATCAGCCGAACGCCCGTCATCGCCTCGGCTGCCGCTTCGTCTAGCTCGGCCGCATCGCCCTCGTGCACGACGACGCGTTTGGCGAACGCTTGCCGATCGAATGGCTGGAAGACCGGCGAGGCCAGCACCTCTTCTTCAAAACGCGTCCGCGCCGAAACGCCACTGCGCGGACGCACCAGTACATGGACGCGCGCCGCATCCGGGTAGCGGGCCAGCAGCATCGCCAAGGTCACCTTGCCCACGAAGCCGTTGGCGCCCGTGATGAGAATCTCGTTCGCTCGGAACGTGCGGGAAACGTCGATCAAAGGGCGAGAACTCTCCACGCAAAAAGGGCTTCGAGGCCGCACGGCGGAGGTCGAATACCCCACGCTATCGGCCTGTAAACCCTTTGTCAAGAGCAGGGAACCTACATGCTACACTTGCCTTAATCAGGCGTTGCCTGCGCCCGCCGGCTTGGCGGGCTTTTTCATTCCGCTCCGAGGATCAGCCCTTGTTTTTGGCTCTGGAAGAACGCCTGCGCGCCGCCGTGGCCGCGCACATCAAGCAACGCTACAACGTCGACGTTCCGGTCGTAATCGAACTGCCTCGGCAGCCCGAGTTTGGCGAACTAGCAACGCCGGTTAGCTTCGCATTGGCCAAGGAACTGAAACAAGCCCCCCGGCAAATCGCCATGGAATTGGTGGGCAAGCTCGCCGATATCCCCGGGATTGCCAGTATCGAAGTGGCCGGCGGGGGGTTCCTGAACGTGCGCTTGGAGCGAGGCGCCTATGCCCAGGGCCTCCGCGCCGGGGAGTCCGTATCTTCCGGCCGGCAGCCCAAGAAGATCATCATCGAGCACACCAACATCAA
>CAZYOX010000332.1:0-4848 GCA_964649285.1 uncultured Bryobacterales bacterium
CACCACGCAAGGCCCGCAGGTCGACAAGGCCCAGTTCGACAAGATTCTGCACTACATCGACGCCGGCCAGAAGGCTGGCGCCAAGTGCCTGACGGGCGGCAAGCGGTTCGGCAAGAAAGGCTTCGTTCTTGGTGAGCAGCATCCAAACTGCGGCGTTGGCGCCGGGCTCCGAGCCAGGAGTCGAAATCCGTATCGCTTTCAATCCCAAGCGATCGGCCATGCCGTTGACGACGGGCGTGAGGTCCAGGAAGCGGTTGGTGATGTGGAAGGCCAGAATGCCGTCGTCCTTGAGGCGCGCGCTGTACACGTCGGCGGCTTCGGCCGTAAGCAAGTGTAACGGGATGGCGCCGCTGGTGAAGGCGTCAATCGCCAGAACGTCGAATCGTGTGGCCTCGCCGTTGGCGATTTCCTCTTCGAGTCGAACGCGGGCGTCGCCGGCGACGAGTTCGATGTCGGCGTCCGAGTCGTCGAGATAGGTGAAGTCTTCACGGGCGACCTGGATGACCTGGGGGTTGATCTCGTAGAAGCGGAATGTATCGGCTTCGTGCCCGTAAGCGGCCATGGTCCCGGCGCCTAGGCCGACAACAGCGACATACAGCGGCTGACCCGCGATGCGGCGGGGGTGAAGGTCAAAGGCGAGTTCGATGCCCGATGCGGAACCGAAATAGGTTGTCGGCTCGAGTGAACGTTCGGGTTCGAGATATTGGGTGCCGTGCTCGGTGCGTCCGTGGGTGAGGATGCGTATGCGATCACGGCCCTCGCCCTCCTCGCTGACCCGCAGCACGCCGTAGAAGTTGCGCATGGTCAAGATCGTACGCGGATCCCGAGACGAATTGACGGCGTAGGCCAAGATCAACACGCTGAGGAACAGAGCCGGCGGAGGGGCCATGAACGCGGTTGGGCGAGTCGTTTCGGGACGCCAACCGGATGCGATCCAAATAACGATGGCGGCGATTGCGCAGCAGGCCAGCGCAATGGCGTACTCCCAGTAGTCGGAGAAGATGCGCGGCGCGATGACGGCGACGAAGGTGCCGCCCAGAGCGCCGCCGGCGGCGACCCACAGGTAGAAAGAAGTCGCTTCGGCGGCACGGGGCCGGGTGATATACAACTCGCCGTGGCAGACCATGCAGGCGACGAAGAGGGCCCCGCAATAGATGGCGATTTGTAGAACGATGGGCAGCAGCCCGCCGGCCGCCATGGCTACCGCCGCCGCCGGGATAGCGACGGCGAGCAGAAAGCTGAACGCCTTGCGCCGGTACCAGTTCTCGCTCTCAAAGCAGAGGATGAAGGTCAACAGATAGATCGTCAGCGGCAATATCCACAAGAAAGGCACGACGGCGATCTCTTGCGACATTTGGTTCGTCGTGGCTACAAGCAGCGCCGAACCGATGGCGGAGAGCGCCAGCCAGGCGAGTTTCGTGGAAGCGGTTTGGGGCTCCGCGGGCTCCTCGGGCAAGGCCGCCGCCGGCGCGAGGCGAAGCCGCCAGGCGCAATAGGCGCAGCAGAGGGCGAAGAGCCCGTAGAGCAGGCTCCAAGTTAAGCTCTGCTGGTCCAAGCGCAGCAGAGGCTCCACAATCGGAGGGTAGCTAATGAGCGCCAGCAGCGAGCCTGCATTGGAGACGGCGTAAAGCCTATAGGCCGTACGCGATGGGTAAAGGTCGTGGAACCAGCGCTGTACCAGGGGAGCCGTAGCGGAAAGCGTGAGATACGGGATGCCGGCCGAGACCGCGAGCAAGGCCAAAATATGCCAAGTCGGGTCGCCTTCAATCGCCCGCTTCCACGTGTCGGGATTCGGTGCGATCGGCAGCGTCAGCAGTGATACGCCCAGCAGCGAAAGATGCACAATGCGCTGCTTGGCAGGGCGCAGCGCAGTCGCTAGCCAATGAGCGTAGGCGTAGCCCCCGAGCAACAACAGTTGAAAGAACAACAGACACGTCGTCCACACACCGGGGCCGCCGCCGAACCAAGGCAGAATGTAACGTCCTAGGATCGGCTGCACCTGGAAGATCAGCAGGGCGCCGAGAAAGACGGTGATTGCAAATGCGGCCATTACTGCGAGCGGAAGAGATTGCCAGGCGAGGGGTCAACGGGGCCTCGTGGCCGGTAAGAACCATGCTAGCAAGGCTATGCGCGAGGTCTAGGGGCGATAGAGGTCTGCTTGTTACAATGCGAACGGCGGCCGCGATTCCGGCCGGATTTTCACCACAGGACGGCATTGGCGCAGGATTATCTCGAGATCCGCGGAGCACGGGTCCACAACCTGAAGAACGTCGACCTGAGACTGCCGCACAACCAGTTGACGGTTGTGACCGGAGTCTCGGGCTCGGGCAAGAGTTCGCTGATCTTCGATACCGTTTACGCCGAAGGCCAACGGCGCTACGTCGAATCGCTGTCAGCCTATGCGCGCCAGTTCTTGGAGCGCATGGAGAAGCCCGATGTCGACGCACTAACGGGCATCGCCCCGGCAGTCGCCATACGGCAGAAAAACTCGACCAGAAATCCCCGCTCGACGGTTGCTACTTCCACCGAAATTTACGACTTCCTGCGGTTGCTGTTCGCTCGTGCGGGCCAGACCTACTGCGGCAATTGCGGTAGGCAGGTTTATAAAGACACCGTTGACCAGGCCGCTGAGCAGGTCTTGAGTTGGCCTGAGCGTTCTCGCTGGTACGTCCTATTTCCGGTCTACGCCGATGCAGAACACAAAGACCTGAAGGATCGCCTGGCGGGGCTGCGTTCGAAAGGTTTTAATCGCCTCTTCCAAGACGGCAGGATCTATGAGTTCTCCACGCCGGAATCGTTGCTGGAGGTCGACTTCGAGCGGCCCGTATCGGTGTTGGTGGATCGTTTAGCGATTTCCCCGGATGGCCGAGAGCGGATCGTCGATGCGATCGAGATCGCCTACCGCGAGGCCCAAGAGGTCGTATTCGAGGCTGCCGAGGGCAATCCGCCGGAACGCAAGTGGTACAGCGAGCGGTTCGAGTGCCGCCAGTGTTCCATCCCCTACATCGAGCCGGAGCCCCGGTTGTTCAGTTTCAACAATCCGTTCGGCGCCTGTCCGCGTTGCCAAGGCTTTGGCGACACGGTGGACTACGACATGAACCTGATCGTTCCCGACCGGTTCATGACCCTGAAAGGCGGCGCAGTCGAGCCCTTCACCAAGCCGAAGTACGTCGCCTGGCAGAAAAATCTATTGCTGGCGGCCAAACGTGCCGGCGTCCGCATCGATGTGCCCTATCACGAGCTGACGGCCGATGAGCTCAAGCTCGTGACGGATGGAGACGGGGAGTTCCAGGGCATCAACGGCTTCTTCGCCTTCCTTGAAACAAAGAAATACAAGATGGCCGTGCGCATCATGCTGGCGCGCTATCGCGGTTACACGCGCTGCCCGGACTGCAAAGGCGGACGGTTGCGCCAAGAAGCGCTCAACGTCCAGTTCCAAGGCAGGACGATTCGCGACGTCGTCCAAATGACCTTGGAACAAGCGCTGGAGTTCTTCGAGAGTTTGCAGCTTCGCGGCGAGCAGGCGGTGATCGGCGACCAGCTCGTGCTCGACATCAAACACCGGCTACAGTTCTTGAACGAGGTCGGCTTGGAGTACCTCACCCTGGACCGTCTTTCGTCGACGCTATCGGGCGGCGAGGCGCAGCGCATTCAGCTCGCGACTTCACTAGGGTCAAGGCTAGTGGGCGCGTGCTACGTGCTCGATGAGCCTTCGATAGGGCTGCATAGTCGCGATACGGAGAGGCTCGTCGGCATTCTCGAAAGCCTGCGCGATCTGGGCAATACGATTCTCGTCGTGGAGCATGACCCGGACGTGATGCGTTCGGCCGACCACATTGTCGATATGGGACCAGGTGCGGGAGAACTCGGCGGCGAGGTGATTTTTGAGGGCACGCTTGACGCGCTAACGAAGAACGGCGCGGACCGTTCGCTGACGGCGCAGTACCTCACCGGAAAGAGCAAGATTGCCGTGCCAAAGAAGCGTCGCAAGGCGAGCGCCAAGAAGAGGGCGTTCTTCGAAGGCGCGACCAAGAACAATCTGAAGGCTGTCGATGTCGGCGTCGCGGCGGGCATTCACACGGTCGTGACGGGCGTTTCCGGCTCCGGCAAGTCCACTCTGGTTCATGACGTCATCTACGAAGGGCTGAGCGCCCTGCTGAAGCAGAACGTCAAGTCCGCCGCAAATACCGATTCGCTGCGGCTGCCGTGCCGCAAGATCACCGGCGCCGCCACGTTCGCGGAAGTGATCTTAGTCGACCAGTCGCCGATTGGCCGCTCGCCTCGATCTAACCCGGTCACCTACGTGAAAGCGTTTGACGAGATTCGAAGATTGTTTGCCTTCACTCCCGAGGCGCGCAAGCTAGGCCTCATGCCCGGCTCGTTTTCTTTCAACGTAGCCGGCGGGCGCTGCGAGACTTGCCAAGGCGACGGTACCGTAACCGTCGAGATGCAGTTCTTGGCCGATGTCGCGCTGGTCTGCGAGGAGTGCGGCGGCAAGCGCTACGGTCCGGAAGTCTTATCCGTCCGTTACGACGGCAAGAACATTAACGACGTCCTGCACCTGACGGTCGATGAAGCCATGCGGTTCTTCGCTCGCGCGCCGCGGGTCACCGGCAAGCTGAGTTGTTTGGCCGAAGTCGGCCTGGGCTACTTGCGGCTAGGCCAGTCCGCGACAACGTTGTCCGGCGGGGAAGCTCAGCGAGTCAAGCTGGCGGCGTATGTTGCCCAATCGAGCTGCGGCGATACGCTCTATATCTTCGACGAGCCCACGACCGGCCTGCACTTCGACGACATCGCCAAGCTACTCAAGGCCTTCGACCGGCTGATCGACAACGGCGGCACGATCCT
>CAZYOX010000333.1:0-4845 GCA_964649285.1 uncultured Bryobacterales bacterium
CCATCAATGGCTGTTCCTCTCTCTTGGACATCTGCCTTCAACCAGATCATGTCGGCGTTCTTCATTTTGGGCGCTTTCTTCTTCTTAATTCGGTTTGTTCACGACGAGAACTCGAGTGACTGGCGGCGACAGTGGTTGTTCTATCTGCTTGGCTTCGGCGCTCTCGAATTGAACGTCGTGTATCCGGTGTTGGCCTCATCTTATTCCGCCTTCTGCGCTCCAAAGATCATGCGCAAGACCCTGCTCCTCTGGATACCAGCAGTCGTATATATCGTTGTCCATCGAACGTACGCAAGCAGCAATATGACTGGCGAATACGCCATGGACCTCGGATGGTCGATGTTGGCCGTCTTTGTGGATCTATGGGGGCGAACGCTGGGGCCTTCTCAGCTATCCATCCTGTATCCGGTGAGTCCCTGGTTCGGGACGATTGGAACCGTCGTCCTGACCACGGCTCTCGTCTGGTTCGCAGTCACGAGAGGACGCGCGGATAGGCGGCTAGGAGCATTTCTGCTCCTTTGGTTTGTGATCGGAATCGGGCCCTACCTTCCCCTTGCTCATCACAGGATGAACTACTACCCATTCCTCGCGTCCGCTGGTTTGGCGCTCCTCGCCGCGTGGGGCCTCCGTGTCGCTTGGCTTCGCTCCGCTGCTACAGGAGGCCTAGCCGCCGGTCTGTTGCTGCTGCACATGGGATCGGCCGCTCCGATTGCGCGGGCACAGATGTTCTACTACTACGTGCATGGCGAGCGGGTCAGAGCGCTGATTGATGGTGTCGTCGATCTCAAGCGTGAACACCCCACTCGGACAATCTTAATTGCCGACGTCGATGAACCTTTATTCTGGGGAGCGATCTACGACAATCCATTTCGCTTGTGGGGCATCGAGAAGATCTACCTCCTTCCGGACAACGATATCGGCGGGAGCGACCGCTATCTAGCCAGCAGAGAGCAGTTCGAACTTGAACCGGAAAATTCGATTGAGCCGCTGGTCGTCAAGCTAATCGACGGCTCGCTCCAAACGATCCAAATGGCTGACGCCAGTCCTTAGCCTCCCTCGGACTTGCAACGTTTCACAAGAGTCGAGAGTCTTGACGGTTACAGGCGCACTCGCGCCCACTTCTTGCCCATGCGGATGACGAGGGCATCGACGCCGTCAGTGACGTGATACGCCATCTCTCGAACACGCTCGCCGTTGACGTCGACTGCTCCTTCCTTGAGCTTCCGGTTGGCTTCCCCGCCCGACTTCGCCAGACCAATCTCCCGCAATACCTTGTCGATGCGCACGGCGGTTCCTTCGCGCGCCTCGTCCGGCAAGTTGAACTCCGGCATATCTTCGGGCACTTCGCCTTGCTGCACCACCTTCTTGAACGTAGCGGCGCCCTGCTCGGCGTCCGCTTCCGAGTGGAACCCGGCGACGATCAGATGCGCCAGCTCGTGTTTCGCGTCCATCGGATGCGCAGCGCCGGAGGCCACCTGCTGTTTCTTCTCTGCAATTTCCAGCAGCGAGAGGTCGGTCAGCAGCTCGTAATAGCGCCACATAAGCTCGTCCGAAATCTGCATCACCTTGCGGTACATCACTTCCGGCGCTTCGGTGATGCCGATGTAGTTGTTCTTCGACTTCGACATCTTCTCGACGCCGTCCAGGCCCTCGAGAAGCGGCGTCGTCGCGGCTATCTGCGGCGTCTGCCCGTAGTCGCGTTGCAGCTCCCTGCCAACCAGAAGGTTGAACTTCTGGTCCGAACCGCCCAGCTCCACGTCGCATTCGAGAGCCACTGAGTCGTAACCCTGCGCCAGCGGGTAGAGCAACTCATGGACGGAGATGGGAACGCCGTTCTTGTATCGCTCCGCGAAATCCGCGCGCTCCAACAGCCGCGCGACGGTGTACTTGCCGCACAGGCTAATGATCTCCATGTAACCCATCGACTCCATCCATTCGCTGTTAAAGCGAACTTCCGTCTTGTCGGGGTCAAGTATCTTGAACACCTGATTCTGGTAAGTTTCGGCGTTGGCCTGGATCGCCTCGCGCGTCATCGGAGGACGCGTAATGTTGCGGCCCGTCGGATCGCCGATCAGCGCCGTCATGTCGCCGATCAAGAAGATAACGGTGTGTCCAAGGTCCTGAAAGTGTTTGAGCTTGCGCAACAGGACAGTGTGTCCCAAGTGCAGGTCGGGCGCGGTGGGGTCAAACCCAGCCTTCACGCGCAGCGGTTTGCCCGTCTTGTGCGAAGCCTTGACGCGATTGACGAACTCATCCTCGGGGATGATCTCCGCAAATCCTTTGCGTAGGTAAGCTAGCTGCTCATCGATAGTCATGATGCAAGTAGTAGCGGCCTAACCCCGCCCGCGTAATACGCGACGGCCGACTACACGGTAATTGTTCGAGACGATCGTCTGGATCGCTTGCGGGTAAATTCGGTGCTCTTCTTTCAAGATGCGCGCCGACAAAGACTCTTCATCGTCGCCATCCAGTACAGGTACGACCGCCTGCTCGACGATCGGCCCTGCATCAAGATGCTCGTCCACGAAATGTACCGTACAACCCGCATAGCGCACGCCATGCTGCAATGCTTGGCCTTGTGCATCCAGACCCGGAAAAGCAGGCAGCAGCGAGGGGTGTATGTTGACGATGCGCTGCGGGAACTCCGCAACGAAGGCAGCGCTCAGCAGTCGCATGTACCCAGCCAAACACACCAAGTCAACTGCGTACTCCTTCAGGCGCGCGGACACCAGCTGGTCGTACTCCTCACGCCGCTTCCCTTTCGAAGGGATCGATTCCACGGGGATGCCCAATGCGGCCGCGCGCGCCAGCCCAGGCGCTTCCGGCTTATTCGAAATCACGACGGCGATCACCGCGTCGATTCGGCGCTCGCGAACCGCAGCGGCAATAGCTTCGAAGTTCGATCCCCTCCCTGAGAGTAGGATCCCCAGCTTCTTCATCGCTCGTAGACGACCTTCGGCTTCGCTCCAGCGCGGGACGCCTTGACCACCTCGCCGACAACGTAAGCAGTTTGCCCCTCGGCCTCAAGCATTTTCAGCGCTTTGGCTTTCGATGACTTCGACACCGCAATGATCATCCCCACGCCCATGTTGAAGGTGCGCAGCATCTCCTCTTCCGCCACATGGCCCAAACCGCGCAACAGTTCGAAAATGGGCAGCACCGGCCACGAACCGAGTTGGATCTTGGCGACCGTGCCTTCCGGCAACATGCGCGGCGTATTGTCCGTGATGCCGCCCCCAGTGATATGCGCGGCGCCGCGCATCAGTCCGGCCTCGTGAAGCAGACGGATCGGCTTTAAGAAGCTGCCGTGAATCTTGAGCAGTTCTTCGCCGGCCGAAATGCCCAACGCTGGCACGATCTGCGCCGGCGCATAGCCGCCCGTTTCGAACATCAACCGGCGGGCCAACGAATAGCCGTTCGTCTGCAGCCCGGTTGAAGGCAGTCCGATCAACACGTCGCCTACATTGGTTCGGCTGGCTCTGTCCAACTCCTTCCGCTCGGCGACGCCAACAATGAAGCCGGCCAAGTCGAACTCGCCCGGGCGATACATGCCGGGCATCTCGGCGGTTTCTCCGCCGATGAGCGAAACGCCGTTCTCTTTGCAGGCGATCGACAATCCTCGGACTACTTCCTCGGCGACTTCCGCTTCCAAGCGCCCGACAGCGAAATAGTCTAGAAAGAACATCGGACGCGCGCCCTGCACGGCGATGTCATTGACGCAGTGGTTGACTAAGTCTTGGCCCACCGTGTCGTAGACGCCCATGGCAAAGGCAACATTCAGCTTCGTGCCAACGCCGTCCGCTGAGCTAATCAGAACCGGGTCATGCAGACCCATGCCGCTCAGCGCATAAGCCGCGCCGAATGAACCGATTCCGGTCAGTACGCGACTGCTGAATGTGTCTCCCGCCAAGCGTTTGATCTTGGCTGTGGAACGATCTGCCTCATCAATGTTGACGCCGGCATCCTTGTACGTGGCGGGACGATTCTGCGACATGAGCGGAATCGACCATTATAGGCCGTCCCGGCTCCGCTCCCGTTAACAGGCTCAGGCCTTGCCGGAAGACGTCAGACTCGGCTGCCACAGCGTTTCCGGTGCGCCTATACGGCAGCAGGCCCAACGGCTCCAGACGAAAAACGCGTCGCTCAGCCGATTCAAATAGGCCACCGCTTGGGGGTCCACTGGCTCCTTCGAAGCCAGCGTTATGACTCGCCGTTCGGCCTCGCGGCAACCCGTGCGGCAAGAGTGCAACTCCGCCTCCAGCCGGCACCCGCCGGGCAGCGTGAACGAATTGAGCCGCGGCAACTCCGCATTCATCTCATCGATCTCTTTCTCCAACTGAACAACGTCTGCCTCGGCAATTCTCGGCTGCCTCGGGCCTACTTTGTCGGGATCCGTCGCCAGCAACGATCCCAGATTGAAAAGCTCATGCTGCACGCGCAACAGGATATGCGCAAACGCTTCCAGCTCCTTCGATCCAGTCTCGCTCGCCGTGACCCGCGCAGCCCCGACACGGGCATTCAGTTCGTCGACGGCCCCATAGGCCTCGACCCGTGGATCGTCCTTGGAAACCCTGCGGCCATTCACCAGGCTGGTCTGGCCTTTGTCGCCTCCGCGAGTATAGATCTTACTCAGGGTGAATTTCGGGTCTTGGTAGTTCGACTCGGCCATGGCTTCCTTATACTAGTCGCGGCGAGCCCTTCGCTTGCCTGCCGTTTTAGAATGCATGCAGGATGAAGTTTCTTCGAGCAGCGTCGGCTGGATTTTCCGAAGTTCTCAACTTCGTACCTCGCTTATGGGCGCTCGCCCGCCAACTGTTCAACGAAGTGATGGGCATGCTCTTTCTT
>CAZYOX010000334.1:0-4841 GCA_964649285.1 uncultured Bryobacterales bacterium
TCAGAATATTGAGGCGCGCCTTAACTGCCGCCTTCAAAATCTCCATCATGCCCGGCGTGATGGACTTGTTAGCAGCCAGGTCGTCGGGCATCAACTTGTCGGTCGCGAAGCGACGAATTGACAGCAGCGGACCGTCGACCGCGAGCGGGGGAATAATAGCATTCACGCGTGAGCCGTCGATCAAGCGGGCGTCGACCATCGGGGACGATTCGTCAACGCGCCGACCGACTTGCGACACGATTTTGTCGATGATGCGCAGCAGGTGGCCGTCGTCCTTAAAAGTGACATTGGTTAACTCAAGCCGGCCCTTGCGCTCGACATAGACCTGCTTATGCGTGTTGACCAAGATGTCCGAAATAGTCGGGTCCTGCAGCAGCGGCTCCAGGGGACCGAGACCGAAAACTTCATCGAGGACTTCGTCGCAGATCTGCTGGCGTTCCAGAGAGCTCAACAGCGTCGACTCATCGTCCATCAACGCCATTAGGGCGTTGCGCACTTCAATACGAACCTTCTGATTCTCGATGCTGGCTAAGGCTTCGAGGTTGATCTTGTCGAGCAGCTTGCGGTGAAGCTTGAACTTAAGTTCTTGGTATTCGGGATTTAGCGTCAGGCGCGTACGTCCGCTGCCGCGCCGCAAGCGCTCCTCCCACGTTAGTTCCCCTGTACCCGATGGCGCGATGTCTGTTGGCAAAGCCATTCCGTGTCGTCCTCTCTCAATTCTTCAAAAAACCCAAGCTAGCTATTCGATAACAACGCAGAAAGCCGCAATCCGCCGGCCGCTTTCTTTTTCTTTGTCGCACCATCGCCCGTTAGGCTCTGACCAAAGGCAGCCAATTTCTTACCCAATTCAGCGGACGCAGCAATGGGCTTACCGGCCGTCAGTGCACGGTGAATCGAGGCGCTGTCTTCGGGAAACACATGGCTGATCGGGAAGTTGAAGACGCGCTCCATGTCTTGCGGACCCAGCTCGCCGCGCCGGCTCATGCGATTCACAATCAATGAGAAGCGATCCTTCGTCAGTCCCTCGTGCTCGATATTCGCGATTGCCTTTCGCGTTAGATGCAGCGACGACAATTCCGAATTGCAAACGACGTAGGCGTGATCCGTATCCCGCAACAGCGATTTGCTGGCCGGCCCGTAAACCGTCGGCAGATCTAAAATGACGTACTCATAGCGAGTTCGCACGAAATCGAGTAAGCGTTGGTACCGCTCGATCTGCAGCGTCGGCATCTCCGGCGTATCCGGCGCCATCAACAAATCAACGCCATTGCGTTTCGTCACGAGAGCACCCCAGAGAGCGTCGTCTAATTTCTCGGCATGCGCTAAGGCGTCGATGACGCTATAAGAGTGACTCAGCCTCCAGGCGAACGAGAGGCTGCCCGACAGGGTATCGAAGTCGATCAGCAATGTGCGGCGCTTGCCCTCGCCCGAGAGCGAAGCCGCCACATTCGACGCCAACGTTGTGACTCCCTGCCCTGCCTTGACGCCGACAAAGCCGAACACTTTGCCATTGGTAGGCGCATCGCTCACCTGGCTTTCGCAGAGCTTCCGGATGCGTTGGAGAACTGCATCGATGGAATCGGCATCGAACGGGGCGCCAAGGAATTCGGTGGCTCCCGCTCGCAGAGAACGGATAATTACGTCCGCGCTGCTTTGGGAGTTCAGGCCGACGACGAAGACGGCCGGATTCATCGAGGAGGCGACGCCCACGAGCGACAGGGCCGCCTGCAAATCAGTGTCTAGGTCGATGAATGCGATAGACGGACGCAATTGCCGCAGCCTCGCCTCCAGTTGCGTTGACGTCGGGTAATCCGTCAGCTCCTCCAGAAACTCGATGGATTGCTGGCTCGCAACCCGCTTGAAGTCCCTAGCGAGAGCTCGGTTCGGACATACCAGCGTCGCGCCTAGCCCACTATTCCCCAGCATGCTTTAACCTTTTCCTATTTCCGTTCCAAACAATTCCAAGATCGTTACTACTTCTTCCAGTCCAAGTCGTCCGTCAGAGGCGGCAAGAATTCCTCCGGCAACCCCAGAGTAGGCGTCTGCTCTCCGGGTTCGTACACCTCGGGGAACTCGGGGGTGACCAGCACCAACAGTTCACTGTTGTTCTTGGTGCTCGATCGGCTCTTAAAGATTTCGCCCAATAGAGGAATCTTCGACAGGACCGGTACGCGGTTCTCGCTCTCGGTCACACGTGCATCGATCAGGCCGCCGATCACGAAGCTCTGTCCCGGCATCAACTCGACATCCGTTTCGACGCGGCGCGTCGACAAAGCGGGAATGAGAAAGCCCTGGAGGGTGACAGCGTTAGCAAAATCAAGCGCCGAAACTTCGGGCCGAACATGCATTCTGATGGAGCCGCGTTCGGTGAACTCCGGCAAGAAGTTGATTCGAATGCCGAACTCGCGGAATTGAATCGTCACCGCGCCAGCGCCGGCTCCGCCCTGGATGATAGGTACAGGGAACTCACCTCCAATTAGCAGGTTGGCTTCCTTACCGGACGTGGTCACAACATTCGGCTCCGCCAGCAGCTGACTAATACCGCGAGATTCTAGAGCCCTGAGCAGCAGGCCAAGATTCAAGTCTGGGCGAAAGGCAAAGACGTTCAGCGTGTCGGTAAGGCTGAAGTCGGTGCTGGTTCCAGTCACACTGCCTCCGATGGTTCCGGTAAGGTTTGCAGCTCTCGGAGGGCTAAATTGCTGGGTTGTAATTGATCCCGGCGTATTTAAAGCGCCCGTCGAAAGAATATTTGCGCCAAACTGCGAGATCGCGCTGCGCTGCACTTCAACAAAGCGCACTCGGAGTACGATCTGACGATCCGCCGCCGGAATCGGCAGTTCCAGGTTGCTGACGACCGACTTGGCGCCCAGTCCGCTTAGCGTCGCCAGAATCCGTTCTTCTACCTCCGGCCCGGAAACGGACCCGTTGAGCGTCATCAGGCCTTGACTCGAGACCAACCGAACCTGCTCGCCTGGGAATGCCGTCCGCAGCAGATCCTGAATCTGTTGAAGGTTTGAACCAACATTGATCGTGAAGAAATTGCGATCGCCGGCACGAGACCACAGCACAAGCGTTGTAATCCCTTCGCTTTTGGCGTTGATGAGGATTTCGCGGGTGGAGATCGCTACAACGTCGGCGATCGTGTCGTCGGTGATGGAGACGCGCTGGATCTCATCAGGGATATCGAGAACGATCGACTTGCCGACGACGAGCGGTATTTCGTTACCGGACGGAGCCTGCGCCCAGAGTGCGCCGGCCGCAATGGTCATTAAATAGGCCGCCCAGATTACTGACGGCTTCAACAGATTGATTCGATTGGGAGACAAAACCATAGCAACACCCTACACCCAAGCCTCGTCGCAATTAGTATTAATTTTTTCCCTAGATGCCGGACTCACCGAGCGTCTCGGTCGACCGTTTGTCCCCGCGAATCATCTCGATTTGCACTGCCGGGGGAGGGGGCGGTTCCACGACAACCGGAGCTACCGGACGAGGCGCACGCGGCTGCACCGGCTGCGGCTTGGGGCGCAACCCGACGAACAGGTCCGCTGTGCTGGTAATCTGTCTGTTTTCAGCAACTTGCTCCTCATCGTCCTTCGGGTTCCGCAGAACTAACTGGATGCGGCCTTCTTGTGTGGCCAGCGTCAGTAGTTGGGCATCTTCCGGCGTGAGCAGCATATTGACTACGGGGACATTCTGGGGTTGGCCGTTCGCGTCAGCCTCTTGGCTGTGGCCAGTAGAGAGGACGGTCACGTTCTCGAGCACGGTGGTGGTGACATTCTCGGCCGATTCCCCTAGGCCGCGCCCAGTCAACAGTACGTCGACCTTGGAGCCGGGCAGAATAAAGCCCGAGACGCCGCTGACCTGGTTTACGGCCACGGCAATCGCGCGATAGCCCTCCTTGATCAGAGGCGCTAGGCCGAAGCCGGCTCCCTTGTCGGTGACGCGGCCGGCGATCACCGGCTCATTGGCAAGGATCTGCCCTGTCACAGAGCGATCGATGACGTCTTCAATGGCTTCGAACCCGCCTTGAGGGAAGGCGTTGGCAGGGTAGTCAATCAGCCGAACATCCTCAGCGGTGATCATGGCGCCCATCGGCAAGTCGGCCTTCGCGACAACGAGGGACTTTTGCTCCACTTCAGCGCGGACAGGCCTCCTGCCGACCGTGATCTGGTAGAAGATCGCGGTGATAACGAGCGCGACTAGAATCGCGGCTAAAACTACGGTCAATAGACGCTTGTCCATAACTCTTCCTCACTCAAGAACGAGATCAGTACGCCTAGGCTGATTGCCGGCGCATAGGGAATCGACTCTTTGTGAACTGACTGCTTGGAGCCGTTCGCATCCGGCTGTACCACTTGGCGCAACCTCTTGTAAGCAACATAGATCAGGGCCATCACGCCGCCGACCATGGCTGCGAATACTGCTGCGTGCACGATCTGCCTCTTGCCCAGAATCGCGCCAAAAGCAGCCATCAACTTAATGTCTCCGCCTCCCATCCCGCCAAGCAGGAAGAAGATTAGAAACACGGCAAAACCAATCAAGGCTCCCAGCAGGGACGTACCCAGTCCCGACCAGCCCTGCAGGACAATATGGACCGCCAAGCCGGCGATCAGCCCGAACAAGCACAGCCAATTGGAGATCGTCCGACTACGTAGGTCTTCCACGGTAGCCAAGCCTCCCACTGCCATGCTAAGTCCGACCAGCCAGATCATCGCTGCTAATTCCTCTTCGTCCCCAAAAACCCTCTTATCGGGGGACACTCCATTTCTAGACCATCGAAAAATCGGTCAACATTCTCTGAACGCATCAAGGTGGGCAGTATATGGGCTGTGTAGACT
>CAZYOX010000335.1:0-4831 GCA_964649285.1 uncultured Bryobacterales bacterium
GCCGTAGTCGGCGTGGCCGCCGACCCAGCCGCCCATGTCGACATAGCCGTAAGCCGCGCCAGGCCGTGCGGGATTATCGTTGAGGCAGATGCCTGTCTTGCCGGACTTGCAGTTCTTGCAACGACCGCAGGCGATGTTGAACGGCACCGAACAGATGTCGCCTTTCTTGATGAATTCAACGTCGCTGCCCGTTTCAATGACCTCGCCGGTGATTTCGTGACCGAGGATCAGGCCTTTGGGGGCAGTCGTTCGGCCGCGGACCATGTGCTGATCGCTGCCGCAGATATTCGTCGTGACGACTTTGAGGATGACGCCGTGATTGCAGGCGCGCTTGCCAAGAGAAAGCTTGGGGAAGTCGATCGTTTGGACTTCGACCTTTCCCGGACCCATGTAGGCCACGCCACGATTCGTTGCCATAGCCGCTCTAAGCCTCCTGGTTCGTCAATGTTGACCTCGTCCGGTGACATCGTAGTGGAGCGGAGACCAGAGTGCGAGGGTTAAAACGGCAGAACAAGAGAATGTTTTGGCACCCAGAAAGTCCCTCTTAGTTCGGGCATCAACCTTGGGCGCGCCCTTCAGCGAGGCCTGGGCTTCTTCTTCCCGGCCGTCGACATTCGCCGCGCGCTTCTTGCATCGGATGCACTCTTACGCTGCCGCTGTAGGTTCTCCAGGATCAACAGGGTCCCCTTAAGGCGCTCTATTTCCTGTCTGAGTTGCCGGATCGTAGCGTCTAAGTTCACTTGTCTCTCTCGCTCTGGACAAGGGGGCGCTTGTGTATGGTTTGACGGACGGCGCCGCCGACGGTGAGCACCACCGCTCCTCACAAGAGTTCATCCGCGAAAGGTCGCTTCGCCCGGATGATAAATCCGCCTTGGCCAGGCCGCCATGCGGCAATTCCCCAGGGCCGTCGGCTCTGGGGTCGGGCGCTCTAAGACTGTAGTGGGGCTGTGGGCGCTCCGCGTCTTCGCTGAACGCCCACAGGAAAGCTAGGAACGGCTTCGAATGCTAGTTCGCTTTCTCGCCCTTGAGATAGACAGCCGAAATCCGCCGAGTGTTGGTAATGTCATCGAGCGGGTTGGCTTCGAGAACAAGAAAGTCTGCGCGCTTTCCGGAGGCGATAGTTCCGGCATCGTCCATGCGCAAAAACTCGGCGCCGTTCTTGGTGGCCGCCGTGATGACTTCGGCTGGCGTCATACCGGCGGCGACCATGTCTTCCATCTCAACGTGGGGGGCCCAAGGCGTGTTCCCGTCGGAGCCCAGAGCGATGGTCACGCCTTCGGAATTGAGCCGTGCCAGATTGCGCGCTTGAATGCCGAAGGCGGTCTGCGCTTCAGGGTTATCGACGGAGGCCGCCTGCAATTCGGCTACTTCTTCAGCCGGCAGCGTGCTGCTGAGCCAGCTCATATCGGTTGCTACGCCGCGGCTCGGCAGGTTCGGCACGAGCACGAGTTCAGGCTTCGCCTTGAACATCGCGACGATTTCGTCATCGATGTCCTTGTCGCGAACGCCGTGAGCGAAGGCGTCGAGACCCGCGTTGAGCAGCCCCTTTGCGTCCTCAAGCGTGAACAGGTGAGCGGTTGTTCGCAGGCCATTCTTGTGGGCCTCATCGATGGCGGCCCCATAAAGCTCAGGCGTCAGCTTCTTGAACTGGCCGCCGCGGTCGTCAACCCAGAGCTTGATGATGTCGACCTTACGAGCGGCTTCGTCGCGCACCGCCTGTCGCGCTTCCTCTTCGGTCGTGACCCAGTGGGGAATCTCCGTCCGGCCAGGCTCAGGAGCGGTGATGCCGCGTCCGGCGCTGCGGTAGCGGGCCGCGCCAGGGATCTCTTCGCTGCGAATCTCTAGCGGCGCCGTTTCGGGGTCCTGGCCCAGGCTCATTACCGCGCTGACGCCGTACCGCACACGCGCCTTCAGATCTTCAATCAACGTGTCCCGCTCCCGGTTGGTGTGCACGTGAGTGTCGATGATCGTCGGCATCACGGTCATGCCCGTCAGGTCGACACGAGTCGCGCCCTCCGGCGTTTGGACCGAACTCGCGGGGCCGACCGCGGTGAATTGGCCGTCCTCAACGACGAATATCGCATTCTCGATTGGGGCGCTTCCGTCGCCAGTGATGAGCCGGGCGCCTTCATAAACGACGGCGTTTGTCGGCGGAGCGGCCGGCGTGCAAGCGGCGAGCGCAACGACTGCTGTCAAAAGGAAGGTCTTTAAACTTGTTCTGTGCATGGCGGTCTCCATTATGATCGCGGCCAGTTTGCGACACAGTATTTCAGATGGAGGGCGCCGGCGCAAATGGGGCGCGCCCTGTGGAATGACTACAGGCTCTATTAACAGTGCGGAGGTTTCCGGTAAGAACGCGAAAGACGGTTGGACAGTAAGATCAAGGTTCTGATCGAATTGCTGCCATGGCGACCAAAGGTCCGAGGAAAAGTAACATTCTGACGATTAACGGCGGCTCGTCGAGCATCAAGCTTGCACTCTTTGAGACAGGCGTGAGCCTTGAGCGGACCCTAGCCGGAGAAATTCAACGCATTGGAAGCTCCGAAGCTGTCTTCCAGGTAAAGGATCCAATCCAAGCAGGCTTCGCCAAACGCCCGGTTGCAGCGTCCGATTACAGCGCTGCGGTTGGCCTGCTCGTGGAGTGGATCGAAGAGCGCTTGGGACGAGAAGGACCGAGTGCCGTGGGTCATCGCGTTGTGCACGGCGGCCCCAAATACAAAGAGGCGCAAACCATATCCTCGGAGATGGTCGCCGAGTTCGAGCGCCTGAGTCCGTTCGATCCCATGCATTTGCCAGGAGAGATTCTGTTGATCAAGGCCTTTCAGGAGCGGTTCCCCGGCTTGCCGCAGGTCGCCTGCTTCGATACGGCTTTCCACCGTGACCTGCCGCGCGTGGCCCAGCTGTTGCCTATCCCGCGGCGCTATGAGGCCGCCGGTGTGCGGCGCTATGGATTTCACGGGCTGTCTTACTCGTTTCTGATGGGCGAATTGGCCCGGCTTGGCGGAGCTAAAGCCGCGCGAGGCTCTGTGATCCTTGCTCATCTGGGCAATGGGGCGAGTCTGGCGGCAGTGCGCGAAGGCAAGGCTATTGACACGAGTATGGGCTTTACGCCGACAGCGGGGATCCCCATGAGTACTCGCTCAGGCGATTTGGATCCGGGGTTGTTGGGGTACTTGGCGCGGACCGAGGGAATGGACGCGGAACGTTTCAACGAGATGGTCAATTCGCAATCCGGATTGCTCGGCGTCTCGGAAACCAGTTCCAACATGCAGGCCCTGCTCCAGATCGAGAACCAGGACGTGCGGGCGGCCGAAGCGATCGCGCTGTTTTGTTACCAGGTCAAGAAATGGATCGGGGCATTCGCAGCGGCGCTGGGCGGATTGCAAACGCTGGTGTTCTCCGGCGGCATTGGAGAAAATTCGCCGCCGATTCGTCAACGCATTTGCGACGGACTAACCTTCCTGGGGATCGAACTGGAAGCGCGGCAAAATGAGGCGAACGAGAGCGTGATCTCGTCGGTCGCAAGCCGGGTGACCGTGAGGGTCATCCCGACCGATGAGGAGCGCGTCATCGCCGAGATGGTCCGAGGCGTGCTTGGTTATTGATGCAGGCGAGAGGCTTTCAAGAATGACCCCATCAACCCTTACCTCAAACATGATCCAGGACATCGACGCCTATTGGCGAGCTGCCAACTACCTTTCCGTCGGCCAAATGTATCTTCGCGACAATCCGTTGCTGAGGCGCCCCTTGGAGCTCACAGACGTCAAGCGAATGCTGTTGGGGCATTGGGGAACGACGCCAGGGCAGAACTTCATCTACGCGCACCTGAATCGAGTCATCAAGAAATACGACCTCGACATGATCTACGTGTCTGGCCCGGGGCACGGAGGTCCGGCCGCTGTCGCCAATACGTACTTGGAGGGAACCTACAGCGAGATCTATCCCGACATCAGTCAAGACGAGGAGGGGCTACGCAGGCTCTTCACGCAATTTTCCTTCCCTGGTGGTATTCCGAGTCATGTTTCGCCCGAGTGCCCGGGATCGATCCACGAGGGCGGAGAGCTCGGCTATTCGCTCAGCCACTCCTTTGGAGCGGTATTCGACAGTCCCGAGCTCATCGTGGCTTGCGTCGTTGGCGACGGCGAGGCGGAGACCGGGCCCTTAGCTACGGCGTGGCATTCCAATAAGTTCGTGAACCCGGCGACCGACGGCGCGGTGTTGCCGATCTTGCATTTGAACGGCTACAAGATCGCGAATCCAACGATCCTGGCACGCATCACGCGAGAGGAGTTGGAGCAACTCCTCCGCGGCTACGGATGGACGCCTTACTTCGTGGAAGGCCACCAACCGAACTTGATGCATGAAGCGATGGCGGCGACGCTCGATATTGCCGTCGAGCAGATTCAAGCGATTCAGCACGCGGCGCGAGTAAATGGGGATCTGACGCGTCCCCGCTGGCCCATGATCGTGTTGAACTCCCCCAAGGGTTGGACCGGCCCGAAAGAAGTTGACGGCGTTCGCATCGAAGGCACGTTCCATGCCCACCAAGTGCCGATCTCCGATCCTAGTAAGCATCCCGAGCATCTGAGACTGCTGGAGGACTGGCTCAGAAGTTACCGGCCTGAAGAGCTCTTCGACGAACAGGGACGTCTGAAGCCGGAGCTGTCCGACCTTGCGCCCAAGGGGCAAAGGCGCATGGGCGCGAACCCTCGTGCCAATGGCGGACAATTGCTTCGCGAATTGCGGATGCCGGACTTCCGCGACTACGCCGCCGACGTTCCAACGCCTGGCGCGCCGGGCATCGGCGACACCCGTGTGCTGGGACCCTTTC
>CAZYOX010000336.1:0-1764 GCA_964649285.1 uncultured Bryobacterales bacterium
AGACCAACGCCCCCAGCCACGCCAGACAAACCACGCGGATGGTCGTCCTGAATAATGGCGACCTTGTCGGGGATCGCCTTCGGCTGGGTTAGCTCGGTGCTGACGAAAGTCTTAGGAATCACGCGCTGCTTGACTTCAACAGGCGGAGGCGGCGGAGGCGGCGGCGGCGGCGGCGGCGCCACCAAGAATGTCGACAGCGTCGTAACCGGAATAT
Source organism: uncultured Bryobacterales bacterium (assembly GCA_964649285.1). Taxonomy (GTDB): domain Bacteria; phylum Acidobacteriota; class Terriglobia; order Bryobacterales; family UBA6623; genus CAMPKL01. The sequence goes on from CAZYOX010000336.1 coordinate 215, forward strand.
CGTAGTAGTTCAGCAACGGGATCAGGATCATCACCACGAGGATCAGACACTGTACCGCGAAAGAGACAATGACCGCCCACGGATTGGACTTTCTTTCAACGATGCTCTGTTCAAACATAACCTTTACCTCGCCTGGGTCCACAGTCTAATGCCTGCGACCTGCCTTTTACCAATAATTCTTAAACCTGCCCTCAACATCACGCCTTGCTTTCGACGCCCCGCCGCTGCCACCAAAGAACGATCGGGCTCGCGACGAAGATTGTCGAATAGCTGCCAACGATGATGCCGACCACGAGGGCGAAGGAAAAGCCCCGCAGAACCTCGCCGCCGAACAGAAACAAACACAACACTGAAGCAAATGTCAGCCCGGAAGTCAACACCGTTCGGGATAAAGTCTGATTGACGCTCAAGTTCAACAGGTCTGCCAACGGCATTCTGCGGCCCAACTGCTTGTTTTCGCGAACTCGGTCGAAGATAACGATCGTATCGTTGATCGAGTAACCAACCAGAGTCAGCAACGCGGCAACGACGTTCAGATCGATTTCACGATCGAACAGCGAAAAGAAGCCGACCGTGACCAGGACATCGTGGAAGATCGCGACGACCGCCGCGAAGCCGTAGACCCACTCGAACCGAAAAGCGACATATACAAGCATTCCGGCCAACGCTGCCATCGTGGCCTGCGCCGCCTGCCACTGAAGATCTCTGCCAACCTTCGGACCGACTACTTCGAAGCTTCCAATGTGAAAGGCTCCCAAGAACGTCGTCTCCTGAAGCGCGGACATGATATCAGGTGTGACGCCCTCGACGCCAGCCAAGGAACTGAAATCGCTCACAACGCCGGAATTGGGCCTTTGATCGCGAGCCGCGACTAGCTGCGCTGCTGCCTGGGAGACCTGATCGAAACCGAATTGATTAGCCTTAGTGCTCGATCGGAGCGCCGATGCAAGATCATCGCCGCTGACGTTGTTGAAGTCGATCTTACCCTCGACCCCCGGGTAGACAGACCTCAAGGCCGCGATCAACTGTTGGCGACCAGCGGACAACGCTTGGCTGCCGCCGGCTTCAACCGCCTGATCGGATTGAAGGTTTAAATCGATCTTCAATTCATTGCCATCAAGCGGCTGGAGAGTCGAGACTTCCAGATCGGCGTTATTAAACGCATCGCGAAGCGCGTCAACGTCCGGGGGCTGCTGGAATTTCACGTACACGAGAGTTCCGCCCTTGAAGTCGATCCCCAACCTCGGACCTCCGCGCACAATGAGGCTGCCGAGCCCAGCGGCAAGCAGGACGATGGAAAGACCGATGAAGATCCTTCGTCGCCCGATGAAGTCGAAATTCGAATCCGTGAAAAACTGCATCGACTCAACATGTCGCGGTCCGTGAGTACAGACACCAGCGACCTCCCAAAAGTTCCCTATTTTCGATTCTCTTTCCTCTGAGCGGAACCCTGCCCGGTCCTTAGATGCTCATCTGCTTGACATTCGGCTTGCGCGTCACCGTGAGATCGAAAATCAACCGAGAGACAAAGACGGCCGTAAACATGTTGG
>CAZYOX010000336.1:1774-4829 GCA_964649285.1 uncultured Bryobacterales bacterium
GCCGATGGCAAGCGTCACGGCAAAGCCGCGCACGGGACCGCGCCAGAACAGGAACAGAAACGCCGCTGCGATAATCGTCGTCAGGTTGCTGTCGACGATCGTCAACATGGCTTTTGAAAAGCCGGCGTTGATTGACGCCACGACGCTTTTACCGAGCCGAAGCTCCTCGCGTATCCTCTCGAAAATCAGTACGTTAGCATCAACGGCCATACCGATGGTCAAGACGATTCCGGCGATTCCCGGCAAGGTCAGGGTAAAGCCGAAAAAGCTCAAGACGCCGACCAAGATGATTAAATTCAACAGCAGCGCGATGTTGGCGTTGAGACCAGCGGCCTTGTAGTAGACCACCATCATGACGGACACGATGGCCATCCCGAACAGGGAGCTGGTAATTCCCTCGCGAATCGAATCAGCGCCCAACGATGCGCCAATCGTTCGCTCTTCCAAGGGTATGACGGATGCCGGCAGTGAACCGGTACGCAGCACGAGCGCCAGATCGCTGGCCTCCGGCTCGCCGCTCAAGCCCTGGATGACGCCTTCGGTGTCAATGCGGCCCTGAATCGTAGCCACATTCTTGATGCGGTTATCCAGGACAACCGCCAGCGGCTGGCCGATGTTGGCTGCCGTGAATTGACCGAAGCGGGCGCCCGCTTGACGCGACAGGGTAAATGCCGCCTCCCACTGTCCAGACTGAGTGCTGCGAGTCGGGCGAGCATTGCGAATGTCGCGGCCGCCGACGATGGCGATTCTCTCCAAGATGTACCACTCATCCGTCATCTGCCCACTCACGTCGCGGCTCTGGTGAGGCAGAATCTCGCTGTTCGGAGGCAACACTCCCGAATGGGCCGCCAAAGCGGCCTGCCGCGAAAGATAGGGCCCGCCCACAACCTTCTGGATCTCCAACTGAGCCGACATCTGCAAGATCTGGATCACGCGAGCCGGATCATCGACGCCGGGAATTTCGACAAGAATCTCGGGGTCCTGGTCGGCACGGCCGTGCTGCTGGATGACGGGCTCGGTCAAACCGAGACCGTTGACGCGGTTCTCGATCGTCGCGATGGACTGTGACAGCGTCTCTGCCTTGATCCGCGAAAGCGCCGCCGGACGCATAGTGAGCTTCCAGGTGCTGGAGTCGACCGAAGATGCGACCCAATCGATAAGGGCGGTGTCCACCGTATTGCGGAAGTCGCCAGCTCGATCGGAAGGAACGCCGGCTACGGTGATTTCAATATTGTCGGCGGCTTCGATAGATTGCGGATCGTTACGGCTAATCGGCCCGGCAATGATGCCCTGAGCGCGAAACTCCTCTTGGAGTCGTTGGATGGCGGCATCGGCCTCAGCGCGAATGGCGTCCTGCACTTGGACTTGCAAGATGAGATGCGTGCCGCCCTTCAGGTCGAGGCCCAGCGGAATCCGTTCGGAGACGTTCTGTCTGGCCTCATCGAGTGAAGCAGGCAACCCGAAGATGCCGTACAGGCAAGCGAACGTGATGGCGAGGGTGATCGCCAAGCGAGACCACACACGTGCTGTCATGCTTTGTCTTCCTCTTCCGCGATGCCGCTAACGGCGCTTCGCGCGAATTCAATCTTGACGTTGTCGGGCTTCAGTCTCAAGGTGACAGTGGTGTCGGTGAGACCCGTGACGACGCCGATAACGCCGGCATTGGTGACGACTTTGTCGCCGGACTTAAGACCCGCGAGCATCTGATCCAACTTGCGTTGCCGTCTGCGCATCGGCAGAAACAACACGAGATAGAAAATGCCCACCATGACGATCATGGGGATGAGCATGCTTCCAGAAGAGCCCGCAGACTGGAGTAATAAGGCCGGAACTAGCGCTAACGCGTTCATCTGATCATCAAGCCGCGAATTACCTTCTCGTCGAGCGCAGATCAGTGCACTCGAAGCGCCGTTCATTTTAGCTAATCTGCAGTTCGCCCTTCGTTCAGCCTGGCAGAGCGGGGGTGGCTCAGACGCTCGCGGAAGCCGTCGCGCGGAGACGGCTCAACGACTCGGGAAGATTTCCAATCAGTATAGCTTCGCGAATGCGCCTCATGGTGTCAAGGTACGCATGCAGGTTATGCAGCGACGCCAAGGTGCTGAAAAGAATCTCCTTAGCGAGAAACAAGTGGCGCAAGTAAGCGCGCGTGAAATTCCGGCAGCAGTAACAAGGGCAGGACTCATCCACAGGACGCTCGTCGTGGGCGTAGCGGCTATTCTTGATGATCAAACGTCCACCGGATGTAAAGAAGAATCCATTGCGGGCGTTCCGGGTGGGCAACACGCAATCCATCATGTCGGTTCCGCGGGCGACGTATTCGCCTAATTCATGGAGCATGCCGACGCCCATGACGTAACGGGGCTTGTCGCGAGGCAGCGTGGACTCGGTGGCCTCCACCATGTCGTAGCTCAACTCGCGCGGCTCGCCAACCGAGAGGCCGCCCACGGCGTAGCCCGCTGCATCGAGCGCGACTAGTTGCGCGGCGCACTCGCGGCGCAGGTCGGCATGCATTCCGCCTTGAACGATGGGAAACAGAGCCTGACAGGGGTTGGGAATGATCTCGGGTCGGGGGCCGTTGCGCCAATGAGCGAAAGCGGCGCCGGCCCAACGGACGGTGCGTTCCATCGACTGGCGGGCGTAGTCGCGGTCGACTTCGTAGGCGGGGCACTCGTCGAGGACCATCATGATATCGCTGCCGAGGGCGCGTTGGACGTCAACGGTGGATTCGGGCGTGAAGGTATGTTTCGAGCCGTCCAGATGAGATTGGAACTCGACGCCCTCTTCGCGGATCTTGCGGAACCCGGACAAGGAAAAGACTTGGAAGCCGCCCGAATCGGTGAGGATGGCGCGGTCCCAGGACATAAAGCCGTGCAGGCCGCCCAGGCGCGCGATCAACTCAGGGCCCGGCCGCAGATAGAGATGGTAGGTGTTGGCCAGAATGATCTTGGCGTCGAGGTCTTCTTGCAACATCCTGGGCGTCAACGACTTGACCGAGCCATAGGTACCGACAGGCATGAAGGCAGGCGTCCTGATCGTGCCGCGCGGCATGGCAATC
>CAZYOX010000337.1:0-4792 GCA_964649285.1 uncultured Bryobacterales bacterium
GCACGAGTCGAGCTACAAGCAGGAAGAAACGCCGCGCTACCACGGTAGAGATGTCGCCGTAAAACGGGCCGCCGATGCGGGGGCTGTGGTGGTCTTAGGGTCGGCGACGCCGAGCTTGGAGTCACGGCTCAATGCCGAGAAACAGAAGTATTTGCTGCTGGAAATGAAACAGCGCGTCGAGGATCGGCCCATGCCCGAGGTCGAGATCGTCGACATGCGGCGCGAGTTCGTGGAGACGCGACAGAACCATCTGTTCTCGCGCTCGTTGGCCGAGCAGATCGAGCAGAAGATTAAGGCTGGCGAGCAGACGATGATCCTGCTCAACCGTCGCGGCTTCTCGATGCATGTGCTGTGCCGCGCGTGCGGCGAGCGCGTGGAGTGCGAGAACTGTTCGGTGACGCTGACGTATCATCGCCGCGAAGAGCGTTTGCTGTGTCACTACTGTGATTACGCCGCACCCGTGCCGCGGCAGTGTCCTAAGTGCCAGAGCGATCACATTTACTTTCAGGGCTCGGGATCAGAGAAGGTCGAGGATACCTTGCGGCAACAGTTTCCGACGGCGCGGATCGCCCGGCTTGACCGCGATGCGGTGAAGAGCCGTGAGCATTATGAGTCGGTCTTAAACAGCTTTCGCGAAGGCTCCTACGACATGCTGGTCGGTACGCAGATGATCGCGAAAGGTCACGACATCCCAAACGTCACGCTGGTGGGAGTGGTGTCGGCGGACGTCGGGCTAGGCATTCCGGATTTTCGTGCTGCGGAGAGAACGTTTCAGCTGCTGACGCAGGTGGCAGGAAGAGCGGGGCGCGGGACGCTGCCGGGCAAGGTCATTCTGCAGACGATGAATCCGGATCACTACGCCATCGAGCTGGCTGCAGCGCAAGACTACGACGCCTTCTACAAGAAAGAAACCCACTTTCGCAAGATGATGCACTATCCGCCGTTCACAGCCATGGCGACGCTGCTGATTCGCAGTCAGAAGCTGGAAGAGGCGATGGCTTGGAGCGCGGAGCTGGCCCGCGAGTTGAAGAATCTGCCGGACACGGTGCGAGTGATGGGGCCAGCTGCGGCGCCAGTAGCCAAGCTCAAGCGCGAACACCGCTTTCAATTCTTGCTGAAGGCCTCAAGCCGGCGTGCGTTGGCGGCAGCGGTGCAGCGGGCGCGCAGGTTCGCCGAGAAGCAGAACTGGCCGACAACCGCATTGACGGCGGATGTCGACCCGGTCAGCTTACTTTGAGCGCAACGGGATGGTTACGTCGAGGGATGTGGGTGCGAGACAGGCTTTATCGGTGCAGGCTTGGTAGCGCAGAGTTCCGGCGATCTCGGTTAGCCCGACGGGCAGTTTCGCGGGCGCCTTGAACTTCGTCTTGAACTCGACCTCTCCGGAGAACACCAGCATCGCTTCGGTGGAGAACTCGGAAACGAATATCTCCGATTCGGGATAGGTCACTTCGGTTTCGAGACCTGCCGTGTTCCAGGTGAGCTTGGTGGGAATCAGATACTCTTCAGCCGGCTTGTTGGAATTGATGTGATAGCCCGGCCGTATGCGCACGAGGAGGGAACCCTCAACAGTCTTTCCGGCCTCAAGCGATATCGGCGCAGCAGGCGAGGCGACGGCCGCCTGAAAGCCGCGAAACTGTCCCCAGGCGGCGTTGGCCGCCAACAACGCCAAGACGAGGCCTAAGCTAGAGCAGCGATTCGATTTGCTCCACATAGATCGCCTTGCCGACCAAACCGGTATGGGTGTCGGCGATTTTCCCTTCCCGATCAATAATCAGCGTGGTGGGCAGGGCAGCGACTCCGCCAAACTTGTCGGCCGTTTCGTTGTCGCCCCACATCACGGGGAAGTTCAACTTGTACTCTTCAGCAAAGGGCGCCACAGGGTCGATCTCGTCGTCGAGCGAGACGGCCAATACCGTAAATCCCTTGTCCTTATACTGCTGCTGGAATTCAACGAACCAGGGCATCTCAATCTTGCAGGGGCCGCACCAGGTCGCCCAGAAGTTGAGCAGAACGACTTGCCCCTTGTAGTCAGAAAGGCTCACTTCATTGCCCTGCATATCTTTGAGGGTGAAATCCGGCGCAGGACCTGCGGCTTCCGCGACCTCAGGGTCATGCACCTCGCCGCAGCCGGCTAGCAGGAGCCCGAGGGCGAGAGGCGCTGCGATGGTACGCAAAAATCTTGTGAACATGCTGAGGTCTCCCAACAAATCCCCTTGATTATAGCGATCCGGCGAGAAGCATTTGAGTGGCTTAAAATATTGAGAATGCGAGTCAATCTAGCTTGCGGAAAAACCGGCGCCGAGATTACGCTGCCCGCTCATGTGGATGCGCGCGTGCTCGAACCGCGTTTCGCCCCGTCCTTGGCGGACCCGAAGGCGGCCGTACGCGACGCCTTGGAAAAACCGACCGCTGGCCCGAGCTTGGCGGAACTGGCGCGCGGGAAGCGTTCGGCGGCTATTGCGATCTGCGACATCACACGTCCCGTTCCGAATCGCCTGATGCTGCCCTTGGTGCTCGATGTGCTGGAGGCCGCCGGCATAGGCCGCGACGACATTCAGATTCTGGTGGCTACGGGGCTGCACCGCGAGGCGACGCCCGCGGAGCTGGATGAGATGGTTGGACCCGAGGTGATGGCGCGATGCCGGGTCGATTCCCATCGAGCGCGCAACTTGGATGAGCACGTCCACACGGGCCGGACTGCGTCGGGAACGGAAGTCTATACGGACAAACGGTTTGTCAACGCAGACGTGGGCATCTCACTGGGTTTCATCGAGCCGCATCTGATGGCGGGCTTCTCTGGCGGACGCAAGGTCGTCGCCATTGGATTGGCCGGCGAGCGCACGATCAAGCGTTTGCACAGCCCGGAATTCATGCGCGACTCCAAGGCTGTGGAGGGCTCCTTCCCGGACAACCCGCTGCATCGCGAATTGCTGCAAATTTCGAAAATGGCAGGTCATGACTTCATCGTCGATGTAGCGCTGAACGGATCGCGCGAGATTGCCGCGGTCTTCACAGGCACGCCTGAGAAGGCGCATAACGTCGGCGTCGAGTTCGTCCGCAAGTCCACGATGGCCGCCATGGAGGAGCGAGCCGACCTGGTGATCACCACCGGCGCCGGATACCCCCTGGATCTCACGTTTTATCAGTCGGTCAAAGGAGTTACAGCGGCGGCGCATATCGTCAAGCCGGGCGGTACGATCTTGGTCGTTTCCGAGTGCAACGAGGGCATGGGCGGACGCGAGTTCGCGGATCTGGTGCGAACGTCCCCAGACTGGCGAGAGATGCTGCAGCGGCTGCTGGAAGGGCCGGTACAGGTCGACCAGTGGCAAGCCGAAAAGCTCGCCGTCGTGGCCGAACACGCCAAGCTGGCGTTTTGTCCGCGGAGCTTACCGGCTGAGGACCGCAAAGTACTCTGGGGACGGGCGTTTACCGACCCTCAGGATGCGGTGGACACTCTTATTGCGGAACTGCCGGCTGGGGCCAAGGTCGTGGTGATTCCCGAAGGTCCTTACGTGTTTGCGCAGCTAGAGCCGCGCGAAGAAGTGCTGGTGTAAGGAAATTGGTGGACCGCGCGGGGATCGAACCCGCGGCCTCAGCGTTGCGAACGCTGCGCTCTCCCAGCTGAGCTAGCGGCCCATTTCGAGTCGGACGACTCGCCTATCAGTTTATCACCGTGACCATGCCGACGGCACGGAGCCCATTGCCCATCGGGCAGTACAAGGATCAAACTGTCAGACGGACGTTTTTCGGACCGACGGAGAGAAACCTCATGAAAATTACGGCGCTCCTTGTTGCAAGCGGATGCTTGCTCTTTAGCGGAAGTGCCGCCCTGGCGCAGGACGTCGCGGCGGGCCAAACGGTGTTCGAAGCCCGCTGTACGGGCTGCCATGGCAGCGGCGGCATGGGCGGCGAGCTGGGTCCGCGGATAACCGATCGCGTCCAGGGCAAGAGCGACGAGGATTTGTCGACGGTGGTACGCGAAGGCTTCCCCAACAGCGGCATGCCGGCGTTCGAACTTGCGGCTGAGGATCTAGCCAATCTCGTGGCCTACCTGCACACCTTCCGCCCGCCGGCCCGCGAGCGCGAGCGCATTACGGTGCAAACGACCGACGGCGAGACGCTGAGCGGCGAAGTGATGAACCAGAGCAATTGGTCGTTGCAACTGCTCATCGACGGCGGCCGCTTGGCGCTGCTGCGCAAGGAGGGGGACCGCTACCGCCGCGCGACGAGCGAACAGGATTGGTCCACCTACCATGGCGGGCTGGACGGCAATCGCTTCTCGACACTAACTCAAGTGAACCGCAGCAATGTGCAGCGGCTGGCGCCGCGGTGGACCTTCACCATGCGCAATGTGGGTCAATCGCAGACGACGCCCATCGTGATAGGAGGCGTCATGTACATCACGAGTGCCAACGAGTGCTGGGCGCTCGATGCGGGAACGGGCTCCGAGATTTGGCACTACCAGGTTCCGCGGACGGAAGGGCTCATAGGCAACGCGGCAGGCGGCATCAACCGCGGCGTCGCCGTCTCGGGCGACCGGCTGTTCATGGTCACCGACCACGCGCACATCCTGGCATTGAACCGCTTCACCGGAGAACGGCTTTGGGATACGGAGATGGCCGATTGGCGGCAAAATTACAATGCCACGTCGGCGCCCCTGATCGTGGGGGATCTCGTGGTTTCGGGAACGGCGGGCGGCGACGAGGGTGTTCGCGGCTTTATCGCCGCCTTCGATCAACGGAACGGCAAAGAGGTCTGGCGTACTTGGACTGTGCCGCTTGAAGGCGAG
>CAZYOX010000338.1:0-4747 GCA_964649285.1 uncultured Bryobacterales bacterium
CTTGTTCGCCCTGCGTCTGCGTTCCACGATGAGCGAGGCCACTCATGTTGTGAGGCGGCGCCAGAGCGAAATCGTTTCGATTGTTCAGGAAGGTATCGGCGCCATGCGGGTCGTCAAGGCGTTCGCGCAAGGCGCGTTCGAGCGCCGGAGACTGGAAGAGAAGAGCAAAGAAAGCGTCGAAGCGGCGATGTATGCGAGGCGCGTACGGTCGGTTCTTGGGCCGGCAGCGACAGCCCTCACGGCGCTCGGAACTGCGGCAGTGCTCTGGTTCGGATCCCGCGAGGTGCTGGCCGGCGCGTTGACCGCGGGCTCGCTTGTCCTCTTCCTGAGTTATCTGCAGCGCCTGTTGCGGCCCATTCAGTCGCTCGCACGAGCGAGCGCCCGGATCACCCAGGCGGCAGTCGGCTTGGAACGAGTTCGTCTGTTGCTCGACGCCGATGAAAGATTGCCGCGCGCCACTGACGCTAGCGAACTCGGTCCGGTTGCTGGGCTCGTCGAGTTTCGCAATCTGACGTTCGGTTACGATCCCGACCGTCCGGTACTGATTGACATTCAATTCGAAGCCAGGCCTGGCCAGTTTATCGGTTTGGTGGGCCGCAGCGGTAGCGGCAAATCGAGCCTCGTGAGTCTCATATCGAGGTTCTACGATCCTCAATTGGGAAGCGTTCTGATTGACGGAAAAGATATACGGCAGTTTACCTTCCGTTCCCTACGCAGCCAGATCAGCTTCGTACTCCAAGAAACGCAACTCTTCCGCGCGCCTGTCTGGCAAAACATCGCCTACGGCAAGCCGGGCGCCACGCGCGACGAGATCATCGTCGCCGCGCGATTGGCCCAGGCGCACGAGCTCATCGAAGCCTTGCCCGAAGGGTACGACACCGTTATCGGGCAGGGAGGACAGCCGCTCTCCGGCGGGCAGCGTCAGCGTATCGGCATCGCGCGCGCCATGGTCCGAGATGCGCCCATCCTCATCATGGATGAACCCACGTCGGGTCTCGACCCTGAGTCCGAGCGGCTGGTGTTCGAAGGACTCAGCCGGCTCCGCGAGGGGCGCACGACCTTTGTGATCGCCCATCGGCTGGCGACAATCCGCAATGCGGACGTCATCCTAGTTCTCGATGCCGGTCGCATCGTCGAACAAGGAACCCACCAATCGCTCCTTGCCGCTGGCGGTCTTTACGCCGCGATGCACGAAGAATCCGAGTCAGCGGGAGAAACTCCGGCCATCTAGGGACCGCCGGCAGCGAAGGCATGCCCTACCGCTCCTCTGCTGTCCTTACGTTCCCGCATAGGCCCGCTTGAGCGCGGCGAGGTCGAACTTCTTCATCGGGAGAAACGCTTCGGTCACGCGTGCGATCTGCTCCGGCGTCCCTTCCTGCATCATCTTGTTCATATCCGACGGCGTGATCTGCCAGGACAGACCGTACTTATCCTTGAGCCAACCGCATTGCTCCGAGGCGGGGACAGCGGAGAGCCTCTCCCAGTAGTAATCGATCTCTGTCTGGTCGTCGCAAGATACGATGAATGAGGTGGCCTCGTTAAACGAAAATTTGTGTTCGTGTGCGCTGTCCATTGCTGCGAACCACTGGTTCTCCAGCAGGAAATCCGTGAACATGATCGTCCCTTCTTTGCCGGGTTCGCTGCCTGTCGGGTAGCGAGCAATGCTTCCGCGCCTCGCATCCTCGAAGACCGACAGGTAGAACTCGCTTGCCTCTTCCGCCTTGCCGCAATTGGCGCCGACAAACAGCAGCGACGGCGTGATGAACGGCCGATCGTCGCCGCTCGGATCTGACAGGATCAACTGCCAGGAGACGCCGTACTTGTCTTGTATCCAGCCGTAGCGCTCGCTGAACGGGTATTTGTCGAGCGGCATCAGCGCCATGCCGCCCGGCGACAGTTTGTTCCACAGCGCATCTAGGCTCTCCTTCGCCTGCTCGTCTTTGGAGGGATCGAAGTTGAGGATGAACGAAACCGACGGGTTCAACTTGAAGAGCGGTCCCGCACTGATCGCCATGAAGGGCTGTCCAGCGAGCTCGAATGACAGGATGTCGCAATCGCCGGACGGCGTGTTGCGAAGCGTCGTCGTATTCGTGATTCTCGAGTCAGGGAAGATGGACGTATAGAACTGCGCCGCCTCCTTGGCTTCCTTGTCAAACCAGAGATGGGGCGTGATCTTGTGCTTAGCCATTGTCAATTACCGCGCGGATGAACTTGACGGCCGGGCGCCAGTCTAAGACCAGCTGCCTTTCTTCATTTGATCCTGGATGTAGTCGCAGGAACGCGCCGTGATCGCCATCATCGTCAACGTCGGATTCTGGCAGGCGATCGATGTCCAGGCGGCGCCGTCGGTAACGAAAAGATTTTTGATGTCATGCGCCTGCGCATAGCCGTTAAGTACGCCCTTCTTGGGGTCTTCGCTCATGCGCGCCGTGCCGACTTCATGAATGCAGAAGCCTGGGACGGAGACTTGACCGGTGAGTCTGACATCTTTGTGGCCAGTCGCCTCCAGCATCTCGGCCGCCTGCTCGCGGGCATCCTGCCACAGCGCGAGTTCGTTGTCGCTCCAGGCCATATCGATATCCAAGATAGGGATGCCCCATGCGTCTTTCTTCGTCGGGTGCAGACGCACATGGTTCTCATAGCGCGGCAGCGTCTCGCACCAGGCCGTAATTCCGGTCGACCACTCAGCCTGATCGTGAACCGCCTGCTTGTAAGAGGCCCCGAAGCCTTCGGCGCCCAAAGCGAAGTTAGCGCCCGAGCGTCCCTGGTATCCGTAGCCGCGAATCATGCCGTTGGTATGGCTGCGGTCAATGTTGCGGAAGCGTGGGACGTAGATGCCCGTGGGCCGCTGTGGCATCCCGTGCCAAGGCTTGGCTGGCAACTCTGGCAACTTGCCCGAGGCGCCTCCTTGGTAGATGTGGTCCATCAGGTAGTGGCCCAGCGCGCCCGAAGAGTTGGCCATGCCGCCCGGCTCTGAGTTCAGCAGAATGCGCGTCGATTCGAGGGTGGAAGCGCACAACACCACAACCTTGGCCTTCACCTCCCGCTCTTCGCGGCTCGTGCGGTCGATGTAGCTCACGCCCGAGGCCAAACCGGTATTCGCGTCCTTGGTGACTCGACTGACGACGGCATCGGTGATCAACGTCAGGTTGCCTGTCGCTTGCGCCGCTTTGATCGTCGTGAACGGGCTGGAGTAGTACGAGTGCGTGATGCAACCTTGTTCGCAAGGTCCGCAATGGTGGCACGCCGCCCGGCCGTTGTGGTCTTGGGTGAGGACCGCCGTGCGCCCCATGGTCATCACGCGATTCATCTTGGTCTTGAGGCGCTTGCGGAACAATGCCTCCCCGCAGCTGAATTTCATCGGCGGCAAGAAGATCGAATCCGGAAGTTGCGCAAGGCCTTCTTCTAATCCGCTAATGCCGATAAAGCGCTCGACCTTCTCGTAGTAAGGGACGAGATCGCTGTACTGTATGGGCCAGTCGATGCCGTAGCCGTCGCGGCTAGCGCACTTGAAGTCAATGTCTCCAGTGCGGTAGCTTTGGCGACCCCACGAGAGCGAACGTCCGCCTACAACACGCTCGCGAATCCACCAAAACGGCTTATCTTTGGGCGTCGTGTAGGGATTCTGAAAGTCGTCGACAAACCACTTATAGTTGCCTTCGCGAACGGCGTAGCACTTGCCCTGAATCGGGCGGTTGCGCATCACCTCGCTCGACTTGGGCGCCGTGAGGCCGCGGTACTTCCAGTCGTAGGGCTGATCGTGCTCGGAGAAATCCGCCTCCTGAATCATCGGACCAGCCTCGATAAGCGCTACCCTCAGCCCGGCCTCGGTCAACTCTTTGGCGGCCCAGCCTCCCGTTGCGCCGGAGCCCACGACGATCGCATCGAAATTCTGTCTGTTACGGCTAACTACTTGCACCGGGATCATTGTAACAGCGGGGCGCCGGGAGACAGCCCAACTCGTCGGTCTCCGCCTATCTCACTCTTCGCCCAGAGCTAACACGAAATAGTGGGCCGTGCCTTCGCCGACGTTGTGTACGCCGTGCAATTCGTTGGATTTGATGTAGGCCACGCCGCCGGGACCCAGACGCGTGGGCTTGCCCTCGATGGTGACCTCCATCGTTCCGCTGCGAATGAAGAACATTTCCTCGTGCGCGTGACGATGAGCCGGATGCGGCATGCCGCCCGGAGGCATCTCCGTGGCATGCAGGTCGACGAGAAATCCGCTATGCGTCTTTCCGTTGAGGATTTGCCTGGACTTGCCGTCGCCGTTCGTCCGCACGGGCTGGTCCTCGAAAGGGAAGGCCAAGGACGGCTGCAGCCCGGCCTCCGCGGAAGTTTGCGCGGCCGCCAGCGCGGGAAATAAAATCGCCAATTCTCGTCTCGATAGCCTCATTCGAGTCCTCCTTGAATCCAATGCGCACATTGTCGCTCCATGCTGGGCTGCTCAGAAAAAGTTCTTGTGTGCGAAACGCTTTCCAGGCCTCGGGAATCACCCACAGATCAACCCCGGAGGGCAATGGTACTAACCATCGACGGAATTCATCTTGAGCAGACGGACGCGGGCAAGATCAACATACCGTACGCCGAACTTGTCGATCGGTATCGTCGGAAGTTCCGGATTGCCGAAGACGTCACGATCACGCCTGCCATGGTCCTGCAACACTGGCAGCTTGAACGACGATTGACCCTAGAGCTCTTGGACTCGACCCCGGCCCAGCGCTGGTCGGTCTTCCAGCGTTGCTAC
>CAZYOX010000339.1:0-4716 GCA_964649285.1 uncultured Bryobacterales bacterium
GCTCTTGATCGAAGGCCTCCTGCTCACCGCGCTTGGGGCGGTCCTCGGTTGTTGTCTTGCGGTTCTTGCCGTCAAGAGCTATGCCCTAGCTGCACCGGAGCCGGCTTGGTTGGGTCGCGGTTTGAACTATGCGATTGACTATCGAGGCCTGGTTTATCTCGCCGTCGTTTCAAGCTGTGCCGCACTCTTCTTCGGACTGGCGCCTGCTCGTCGCTTATCAAAGAACGACTTGTTTTCTGCTTCAAGAACGCGGCGAGGCGAGGAGAGCCGACGACTCGCCCCCACCCTCGTAGCTGCTCAAATTGGCTGCTCAGTCGTATTGCTGGCCGGAGCCGGCGTCACGCTGCGGAGCATTTGGAATATCCAGTCCGCTGATATCGGGTTCAGAACAGAAAACATCCTTACGGTCTACGTGTCTCTCCCGTCAGCCATTTACCCCGATCCGCAGTCGCGGGCATCATTCTTTGCTCGGCTATTGAACCGCCTGGACGCAACGCCAGGAATCGATGCGGCAGCCGCGGCGGATCGCTTTCCCACTTGGGGAGCTACCCGGCTCAGCTATGAAGTTGACGGTCAGTTAGGAGACTCCCAGAACCGCCCGAGTTCATTGGCTATGGAAGTCAGCTCCTCATACTTCCAGACGCTGGGGGTGGGCGTGTTAGCTGGCCGCCCTTTCCTGGAAGCGGACGAGAGCTCCGGTCTGCCCGTGGCGATTGTTAATCAGCGATTCGCCCGCGAGCAATGGCACGGCCAGAGCCCGTTGGGGAAACGTTTGCGCACATTTGGTGACACGACGCCAAACGAGTGGAGAACCGTGGTCGGTGTCGTGTCCGATGTTGTGCAAGACGATCCGACCGGCCAACGGGTCGACTCAATGCTCTACATGCCTCATCAGGGACTCTCCAGCGAAGGAGCTTGGATATTCGCTCGCACGCGCGGAGTATCGAGCGCGTCTGTATCGGCGGTCAGGCACGAAATTAATGACTTGGATCCCAGCCTGTTGATGTTCGATTTCCAGTCTCTAGAAGAACGCCTGCAAAGTACCTATGGCGGACGCGCAATTTCAGGAGGATTGTTTGCTGCATTCGCCCTCATCGCACTGTTGTTGGCCTGCGCAGGCCTATACGCTCTCCTCGCGGGTTCAGTGAGCCAGCGCACCCAGGAGATCGGGTTGCGGATGGCCGTGGGCGCAACGCAGCGCGATATCGTCCGGCTCGTCCTGAACCAAGGACTTCCGCCGCTGGCCATCGGCCTGGCAGTTGGCTTGCTGGCCTCGATCCTAGTCAATCGCGCCATCGAGGCCCAACTCGTCGGCGTTTCACCGGTTGATCCCGTCACCCTCGTCGCCGTGTCAGCAGTCTTAATATTGGCGGCCGCTGTCGGTTGTTGGATTCCCACCCGCCGGGCCCTGCGAGTGGAACCGGTCGATGCGCTGCGGCACGACTAGGAACCAAGTATCGACATCCCGCAAGATGTCTCTCAATCCATACGTCACGGCCATAAATTGCGAACCAGACTGTTCCGCCTGCGCCGATCCCAAGACACTTGACACCCAGTGCTATACCTAGAAGCAGAAGAGCCCCGGTTAGGCCAGGCACGGCCGGGGCCCCCGACGCGTAGGGCGCAGTACTTGGGGCAAGCCGATGAGGCCAAACGAAACGGCAGCGGTGATGGGGAGTTAGTCCCTAGGGTCGACCTGAAACTTTCTCCGGTCCCTCGCTTGGTTGGGGACCACAACCTGCGCTCCAAAGGGCTCCTGGAAACAGGAGCCCTTTGGACGTAGGCCTGCAAATGCCGAACTTTCGCCATGCCGGAGCCCTTCATGACTTCACAGGGCGAAGCCCGGCTCCCCGAGCCAAGACCAATGTCCGGTCCAAACGCCCTCAAACGGAGGTTCATCGAGGAATATCAACGACTTAAAGCCGTTTTGCCCCGGACCGGAGCGGAACTGAGCGGAAATACGCGGAAAATCGAGCAATTCAAAGGAAAAGCGCGACACTGCAGCGGAAAGCGCCGGCGTTCCAGGGCCCGCTAATCGGTAATTACGTCCTTGGCCCAGTCGCGGTTTTGTTGGTACCACTCAACGGCCAGGCGGACGCCTTCTTCGTGCGAGACTTGCGGCGACCAGCCCAGCAGTTCGCGGGCTTTCGAGATATTCGCCCAGGTGCGGGTGACGTCGGCGCGGTGCATTTCGCGGTAGTAAATTTTCGCTTTCTTTCCGACGTACTTCTCGACCAGATGCAGCGAATCGATCAGAATAACCGGCTCATCGGAGCCCAAGTTGATGACTTCGTAGCCCAGCGGCTTGAGGCCGGCGACCGTGCCGCGAGCAATGTCGTCGACGAAGGTGAAGTCCCGCGACTGTTGACCGTCGCCGAAGATCAACACAGGCCGGTCTTCACTGATCCATTGAATGAAGCGGAAGACGCTCATGTCCGGGCGGCCGGACGGGCCAAAGACGGTGAAGTAGCGGAAGACCGTGACGTCGATGCCGTAGAGGTGGTGATACGTGTAGCAGAGCGCCTCGGCGGCCTTCTTCGAGGCGGCATACGGCGAGAGCGGCTTGTTCGTGTTGGCGTCCTCGCTGTAAGGGACTTCGTTGTCTTTGCCGTAAAGGCTCGACGTCGAAGCCAGAACGAACTTCTTGACGCCGGCGCGGTGACACGCCTCCAGCAAGTTCAAATTGCCAACTGTGTTGGTGTCGACGTAAACCCAAGGGTTTTCGACGCTTTGCCGGACGCCGGCCCGCGCCGCGAGGTTGATGACAGCGTCAAACGAGCCTGCATCGGCGAAAGTCTTGTCGATGAAAGCGCGGTTCGTGATGTCCCCTTCGAGAAAGGTGAACCCCTCGCGCCCCAGCAGCGACTTCAAGCGAAAGTGCTTGAGCCGCGGATCATACGCATCGTTAAGAGAATCAATACCGGTGACCTTGTCGCCGCGTTCAAGAAGAATGTTGGCGACGCGCGATGCAATGAAGCCGGCGGCGCCAGTCAGCAAATAATGAGCCATGTCAGAGTCGTACTATCTTGTCGCTGCTGAATTTCTTCAGCGCATTCCGGGAATCGACGATTAGCGCCGCCTTCTCTACTACTTGAGCGTAGTCGATTCCGCGATGATCGGTGACAATGACGACGCAGTCGGCCTGCTCGACGGCAGGGAAAAGCGGGCTGGCTTCGAGCGAGCCGGAATCGAAATCGATCTTGGGGACGAACGGGTCGCTGTACGCCACCTCGGCTCCCAGACGCTGCAGCAAGCCAATGATGTCGAGCGCCGGCGACTCGCGCATGTCGGAAATGTCGCGCTTGTAGGCGACGCCCAGCACGTGAATCCTGGAGCCCTTCACCGACTTGCGGACATCGTTGAGGGCGCCTTGCACCTTCTCGACGATGAACTCCGGCATCCTGCCGTTGATCTCCGATGCCAGCGCGATGAATCGGGGTTCATAGCCGACCTGCTTGATCTTCCACGAAAGGTAGTGGGGGTCAACTGGGATACAATGGCCGCCAAGACCGGGGCCGGGGTAGAACGGCATGAACCCAAAAGGCTTGGTGGCGGCCGCTTCGATGACTTCCCAGACGTCGATATCCATGCGATCGCACATCAAGGCCATCTCATTGGCCAGGCCAATATTGATCATGCGAAACGTGTTCTCAAGCAACTTAACCATCTCGGCCACGCGGGTCGAGCTGACGCGCACCACGGTGTCCATGACGCGGCCGTAGTAAGCGGCGCCCGCTTCGGTGCACGCGGGCGTTACGCCGCCGATCACTTTGGGGATTTGTCGCGTACCGAACTTCTCGTTGCCCGGATCAACACGCTCCGGCGAGAAACAAAGAAAGAAATCTTGGCCGGCCTTCTTGCCGCCCGCTTCGAGAATCGGCAGGACCGCTTCCTCGGTGGTTCCGGGGTAGGTCGTCGATTCTAGGATGACCAAAGCTCCCTGCTTGAGATGGGGCGCCAGCGCCTCGGCGGATTCAATGATGTAGCTCAGGTCCGGGTCTTTGGTCTTGCGAAGCGGAGTCGGCACACAAACGCTAATCGCATCGCACACCGCCAGGGCCTCTTCGCTCGTCGAGGCTGTCAACCGTCTTTCCGTCACAAGCCGTTGAAACAGATCGCTGGCGACATCTGGGATGTAACAGACTCCGGCCTGGATGGATGCGACTTTCTCGGCCGATCTGTCCACGCCGATGACGCTATAGCCGGCTCGGCCCAGCTCGCTTGCCAGAGGGAGGCCTACGTAGCCAAGCCCGACGACTCCGCCGACCGCGCTGCCGTCTTTGATCTTTTCCAATGGGCTTTGCTGCAATTTGTTACGCGTCATCTGTTGGTCCAACTCTTCTCACTATCATCTATTCCAGGCGGTAGGGTCCTCAGTTTTAGCACCTAGATTTGTCGGAAGACGCCGAAGAAGACGCTAGCGTTTCGCCGCCGCCGCCTCCTGAGCGGGAACCGTGTGAACGTTGCTCCAGAAGCTGGAAGCCGGGCGCACAGCGATCGAACACGCCGCTAGCGCGGCGACCTGCATGGTCGCAAACGCCCGCAAGGCGCTCGAGAGCCGCTTCAAGGGGGATCCGGCGGGAAGGTGCGGGTCGAGCAACGCCAAGCCGTAGCAACCGGCTTGGTAAGCGAGCAGCCCAACCGCCAAAGGGTCGGGAGCCAATGAGACAGAGCTGACGGCTATGCCGATAAATGCGAAAGGCGTGGCGAGGCGGC
>CAZYOX010000340.1:0-4711 GCA_964649285.1 uncultured Bryobacterales bacterium
GGCTCATCGACTGCCAGAGCGTCGCCACGCCGCGAATCACCGGCAAGCCCCAAATCCTGTTCCTTTCCGACAGGCGAACCGCTTCGCCCTCCTCGGTCACAATTTCTCCGTCCGGTTTGCGCACCGCGATGCAATAGCTGTGCGGCGCCCGCATCATGACGCCCTCCAGCACCGCCTGGCCTCCGATCAACGGATCATCGGCACTCTCCAGCGCGGGCATCAGCTGCGTATAAGCGGATAACCGGAATAGTTGACGCAGTCTTCGGAACATCACGAAAAGTAGCCCCAGGTTCGGGGCCCAGCCTCTATTCTACTGTACGTCCCATGAAGTCAAGGCGTTACGAGCCCCTGGTGCGCTAGAATCACGGCGATGGCCGAAGATAAACCAGGACTGCTCTGGCGCAGCGTCTTCTGGAGTTTCCCCAGGGGCTCCGTGCAATACGATTTGATCGTCGCCGCGATCCTTGCGTTCATCTTTCTGACACCCCGCGAGTTCTTCGGCGATCAGCCCCGCCCGCCCGTCGTCCGCCAAGTGCAAGAAGTAGGCGACTCCCGCGGCACCCTCGTTTTTTGGGTGGACCCATCAACCGTCGATGCGGCTACCGACCCAGAACGCGATGCGCGCCTGCAAGAACTCATCCGGCAGCGCAGCGGGCTCAACCTTGAGATCGTCTCTGTCGAACGCTCTGTAGCGCCCGAAGGCGACCTGCACGCCTATATCGTCTACGCCCGGCCCTAACTCCCGGCGAAACGCTGTCCCTCTCAAAACCGTCCTAGACTCATGCGCATCCTCGTTCCCCTGTTGCTGGCCCTCGTCGCCCAGGCGCCGCTTGCCGCGGCCGACCTTCCGACCGTCCTGTCCAAGATGAACGCCGCGGCCTCGCAGTTCCAAGGCATGACTGCGGAGATTCGCTGGGTGAAATACACCAAGCTGGTCGACGACACTTCGGTAGAATCGGGCGACGTCTGGGTCAAGAAAGACCCCAAGGGGACGGTGCAACTGCGCATTGCTTTCACCGAGCCGGTCCGTAAGCAAGTACGCATCGAGAAAACCACGGTCGAGCTTTTCAATGAGGCCATTAACCAGATTGAAGAATATGACCTGAAATCCAAGGGCAGCGAACTCTACGAGGGTCTGCTCCTCGGCTTCGGCGTCTCCGGGGACGAGCTCAAGAAGCGCTACGACGTGAAAGTCGCCGACGAGGAGCCCATAGAGGGCCAGCCGACCGTTAAGCTCACCATGCTTCCCAATGACGCCGAAGATCGCGCCGCCGGCAAGTCCGTCGAGATGTGGATTTCCACCCAGAGCTGGCAACCGCTTCAGCAGAAAGCCCTGGAGCACAGCGGCGACTACCGCCTCGTCTCCTACTCCAGCGTCAAGATCAACCCCGGCATCAAGGCGTCCGATCTGGCGCTCGATTTGAGCCGCGCCAAGACGAAGCCCAAGCGGGTCAAGTCCAAACTCTAGAGCTATTCCCGCCGCAGGCCCGGCAGCAGATCCCGATCCATCGATCGCCGCACCGCAATCGCGCCCGAGATCAGGCCCGCTAGCACGATTGCTGACAGCGTCAGCAGCAGCGAACCCCACGGAGGATGCGCCAGCCCCGCAACCAGCCTCGGCAACACCGCCACTAAGGCCGCGCCGGTACCAGTCAACACGCCGAAAATCAGTAGCCAGCCATTTTCCGCCAATACCAGGTGCACCACCGCGCGCCGCCCAAATCCCACCGCCTGCAGCAGAGCCAGTTCCCCGCGCCGCTCCAGCACATTACGCACCATGACCACGGACAACCCCACCACGCCCAACAACAGCCCCAGTCCGCCTAAGGTCTGAAAGGTGCTCAGGTACGTGTTCTCGACCACCAAGTATCCTGCCAGTCTCTCGCCCGTTGTCGTCGCATCGAAACCGTAGTCCGCCCACTGCTCTTCCAAACGAACGCTCGTCTCCGCATCATTCGCTTCGATGAGAAACGTGTTGTATCCGCTATGGTCCGGTTCCAACAACAAGAAATTCGCCTCCGAGGCGATCAGCTGCGACTGAAAAACGCTTCGAGACAGAAGTCCGGCAATGACCAGCTTCCGCTCACGGCCCAACGCGTCGGTGTAGTCCATCCGATCGCCCAGGCCCAAGTGCAGAATCCACATTACCGAGTTGGCATCGCCGAACACCGGTATCGCCCCGTCCCCGAACTTGCGCTCCAACACCAGCCACGGATTCGCTTCCTCCTCCGGCGTTTCGGCGAGCGATCCCTGGAAGGCAAATCCGCCGCGACGTATGAGATCTTCCGGCGCGCCCAGCAACGTCGGCTCCGTCGGCCGGTAAAGATTCAAACAGCTCTCGTCTTCGCCCGCCTTCGTGCGCAATGCATAGAGCAGCGCGCCATCCAACTCCGCCTCATCCAGTTGGGTCCGGTGTATCGGCGCATCCGACTCCGCAATCAGCCGGAAACCGCCGTCCCCCGATTCCATGGACGGCTCCGCCAGCGTCGCGTCGTGCCGGTTCACCGCCACCGTCACAATCACAAACGTGGCCGAAGCCACCAGCGCCGCCGACAGCACGCTCCTCGTCGGGAAGCGCGCCGCGTTCTTCACTCCCAGCCGCATCAGCGGCACGCTCGACGTCACATCGATCGTGCCCCTCGACGGCCTCAACAGCCGCGCACGGTACAGCGCCAACACCGCGATCAGCGCCAGCGCCCCGACGCCAAAGAAAGCAGCCGCCGGATCCAGTGCATCGCTCACGTACGAGGCGGCTGCCAACCCCAGCGCCAACACGGCGCACCCCCAACCGACCATCAGCGGACGCCGCGAACGCTGCGCCTCGGGCAATTGGTTCTCGTCCGTCAGCGTTCCCGCCAGCAGCGACCGCACGCTCAGCTTGCCTAGCTTGCGCACCGCCAGCCACACCGAAAAAAACATTGTCACGAATGCGCCCGCCAACCCGCCCAGCAAGCTCACAGGCGAGACATGCAGCGTCAAGAACGAGCCGCCAACCGCCGCGCTCCACCAGTTGTTGAGCCCGTACACCATCAGCCAGCCGTATGCGACCGCCGCCGGAAGCCCGATCAGGCAACCCGCGGCCGTCACCACGGCGCCTTCCTTCAACAGCAGGTTGCGGACGAAGCTCACCGTCTCGCCCGTTGCCAATAACAACCCAATCTCTTTGGCGCGACGCTCCACTCCCAACCGGAACAGCAGCGTCGTCAACATCGACGCCGCCGCGATCAAAAACAGGCTGAAGCCGATGAACAGCCCCGAGAAATCCGTCGCGCCGGCCGACGCCTCCAACCCTTGCTCTCTTACTGGCTGGAACGCCAAACCCAGCGCCGCCGGATCCAACCGCCGCCGCAGCGCCTCGGCATATTCCGCGCTCGCAGGCGAAACCCGCAGCGAGGTCAGCTGCCCAAATCGGCTCGTCCACAACTCCTTGGCCGTCTCGAACGCCACAAACGCTTTCGGCACCGTGCGGTGTTGCTCCCAATACTGCTCATCAATGGGCCGTATCAAGTTCAAATCCACCGGGAATGGCGGATCCCAATCCCCCATGCGGGCCGAGTCGCTCATGCCTTCGTAAACCGGCGCCAAACCGCGATCCGCCGCCAAACCCGCCAAGCGCACCACGCCGCGCAAGGTAAACGCATGCCGCTGGGTGCTCAACGCGCCGTCTGCCCCAACGACGTAGTAGCTCATTTCCACGGCATCTCCTACCGAGGCGCCCAAATCTTTCGCAGTCCAATCGTTCAGGTAAATCTCATCGCCGCTCAGAGCCGGCGCGGGGGAGCCGTCGGTCAACGTCAGCTGCGGCGCCCCACTCAGCGCCGTCACCGTCGAGTAGGGGACGGACTTGCCTCCCGCCTCGATCGAGTTCGCCAGGTAGGTCAACACCTCGACGCTAGTCAGGTTGAGTTCCGATGCCGCCTCTCGTGCCGCCTCAGCCACCGAGGGCTCTAGCACGATGCGGCTAGTCTCGACCCTCGCCGCTTCGCCGTCTTCGACGACGGAGAGTTCCACGTCATCCAGCGTCATCGCGGCCTGCAAGTTCTGCTGCGGAGTTCCTTCTCCGCCCACAGGCGCAAGCAGCACGTTGGTGCGCCCTTGCTGCTCCATTGCGCGTTGCAACGCGGCCAGCGACAAGAAGGCATTCAGCGGCAACTGCTGATTCGGCGAAAGTCCAAAGCGTCCCGGCCCGCGATCCGCCACAATGCTCTTCACCGTCAGCCGCAACGTACGCGTGGTATCCGTCTTGCGGCCCATCACCGACTCGCTGGGCGCCAGCGCATCCGTCTGGAAGCGAAGCAAGACCGCCTCCCCCTCCGCTACGCTAAGCTCTCGCGCCAAACCCGCATTGATGACCACATCACGCAGTCCCAACTTCGGCGTAGGCTCGCCGTACAGCGCCCAAAAGCGCGTATCCGCGCCAAGCACGGAAATCTTCGAAGCCCGCGCCCCCGTGTCGGCGTTTTCGGCCGTACCGCGAATCATCACCGCCGGCACAGCGCCAATTTCTTCCGCCAATTCTTCCCGGAAAAAACGGTCCGCCGCCAGCGCCCACTCGATCTCGCCCAGCCGGTCCAGCGTCAAGTCGCGCAAGCTGCCGCGCACCGAGTCACCCACCAGCAGCGCCCCGGCTAACACCGCCGCACCGACCGCAACGCCCAGCGCCACAGCCAGATGGATGCCGCGGTGATACTTGAGAGAACGAGCCAACAAC
>CAZYOX010000341.1:0-4669 GCA_964649285.1 uncultured Bryobacterales bacterium
GCTTGATGCGGCCTAGGCGCTGTTCGAGCCGGGCGGGATTCCACGGGAGATCGACATTGATCAGCGTTCCGAGCGTCTGGAGATTGAGACCTTCGCAAGCAGCGTCGGTCGCGACCAGAAGGCGTATCTCCCTCTTCTTCACAGCCTTTTTGATGTCCTCACGCTCAACCGAAGCGAAATCTTCACCCCGAAAAATACCACTCTTGCCCGTGCCCGCATATACGCCGACTGGCTCGTCGGGAAGGGTCTTCGCCAGTTCTGCGCCGAGAGAATAGGCAGTATCGTAATACTGGCTGAAGACGATGCATCCGTGCTCCAGCCACGTCTTGCCTTCGGTGCGATGATCGGTGAGAAAATGGCGGACGGCAGTGACTTTCGGGTCTCGCGCTTCGGGCCTTGAGAGTTCTTCCACGATGGTCCGAAGGTGTTCGGCCTCCTCTGGCGTGAGCGCTTTCAGCGCCTCTTCCATGTCTTTCGTGCGCTCTTCTTCCTCCAGTAGCTCCCTGTTGAGCATCTTCTGCGCCGTACTGCGACCTGATGCAAAGCTAGAACAGATGCGCTGCAAAAGCAGCGTTTTCATGAATCCTGCGGCTTTGGTTCGCTTCTTCAAGGCGACGGTGAACGCTTCGGCTGCCTGGTAGGCGAGATCGAAAGGAAGATTGGTGAGCAGGCCGAGCCCGTCAAATTCAACGCCGGCATAGGTTCCCGCGGCGGCATGCGGGTGGGGGTGAACTTCCACGCCAATGCGATCGAGTAAGCCAGCTTCCTCCAGGGTTTGGCGACGCCGGAGCACCGTATGGCGGACGACTGGGTTGTGTTGCTTCAAAAAGCCCGGCTCCAGCGCCTGGCTCACTGCTTGCTGTTCAAGAAAGCCGAGCGAACCGAATCCGCGATCGGTAAAGAAGGTCTGATCGGCAAGGCCGAGTTGTAAGCGAAGAGCCGCGAAGAGGGCATCCTCGGTGGGCGGCGGCAGAGGATTGCGAAGCCATTCCCAAGCGTCCTTGTCATCTATCGGGATTTCTTCGCCCTTCACGACTGGAAGGGCTCTTGCAAAGTCGGACCACCGCCCAAACAATGGTCTGCCAAGCACGAAGTCGGCACCCTCGTTGAGGACAGCGAGCAGGTCCCACAGCTCATGCACTTCGGTCTGAATGGGCGTCGCAGTGCCGAGCAGGAGATTCTTGGTGCGCGGGCCTATCCGCAACATGAAATCGAGGAGGTTGTTTGGCTCGCCCTTCTTCTGCCCCATGCCGCCACGCCGGCGCGCCTTGTGCGCCTCGTCAAGAACGACGGTGCCGTACTTGCGCTCCAGCAGGTACTTGCGTTCATCCGAATCATGAAAGATCAGTCCAGTTGAAGCGATGGCGATGCGCAGGGGACAGCGCGCGATGTCCTGAGGGCCCCGCGTCTTGATGGCGTGCCCTTTTGGGTCAAGCCAGATCTTTTTTGTCGAGGACCAGACCGCGCTGGGAATTCCAAGTTTGTCCGTCAGCTCCACTTGCCATTGGAGGGTCAGCGTGGACGGGCAAAGTATGAGGACCGGGCCATCATCCATAAGGGAAGCTATCATGGCGCTTGTCGCCAAAGAGAGCGTCTTGCCGACGCCGACCTCATCGGCGAGCAATAGACGCGCCTTGCCGTATGTCTCCCGATGCTGAAGGAACATCGTTACGAAGGATCGTTGCCAGGGCTGTAGTTGCTCTCCCGCGCGATAGATGGGGCTTTCAGCCAGAGCGGCGGCAGGCAGTTCGTCCGGCTTTGCATCCTCAAACCGGATCTCAACCCTGTCGGCGACGCGCTTGATCTCCTCGACGATGGCGTCGGGGAGGGGATACGAATCCTTCCAAAGCGCAGCAAACTCCTCCTCGACCCATTGGACGCCTTCGGCGGACGAATCTTCCCAGAGGATTTCGTAGTTTTGTGCGAAGGCGCTCTTGGTTTCGTTTATAGATCCGAGGAAGCACGTTTTCGATCCATCGGAAGCTTCGATGACGCCTGCCTTGCCGTGGATAAACACACGGTCCTTGGGGACGACGCGAATTTCGACGCGTCCGCTTACCAGGAGATCGTGCAGACGTCGATAGCGGTCCCGATGGAGAAGCGCTTCGACCTCCGAGGGTTCCTGATTCCAGCGTTCCTTCAGGGCTGTCTCGCGAACGTGCTTCGATACGGCGACGTCGGCGGCGTCCAGCTCGCTGTTGCAGATAATCTGAACGGTCGGGATCGCCGCGATCTCCTCGCCAACAAGTTCGAAAATTGAGCTGCGGAAGTAGCCCGCGATACGCCTGTAAGACTTTGCATCCTTGAGCTTGGCGCTCAGAAAGGCATGGTCAAGTCTCTGGCGCCGTGACGAGAAGCGGGTGATGTCGCTCATTCGCTTCCTTTCTTCAGCCCAGGCGCTGGTTCTTAACGAGTTCGTAGAGGACACGCGCGTCCCTCGCGTCTTCAGGGCGGACGCCCTCTAGCCGCTTTGCGAGGTAGCTTGAGAGCTCAGCGGCCAGCTCCCGTTGCGTCATGTCACCGTAATAATCCGGAATGTTGAGAGTGAGGTGCCTAATGACCTCGTCGCCGTCAACGTTCTTTGCGATCTCCATCTGAGCGTACAGAACAGCACGCAACACGGAGCCGTGCAGCTCCGAGCCTTCCCCCATCTCAGCGCGCCCAAACTCAACCGCCCTCTTGAGCCTTGCGTCGTTTGCTTTCATGCTCGCCAGCAGGGGCTTGAAGTCGCGTACCTTGAACGCCTTGGCGAAGTTCTGGTAGTTGTCCAGCGTCTTCGCACCACGGGCTTCCATGTCGAGCATCTTGAGGTAGAACCGCTCTGCCGCCGATAGCTTGTCCCAGTGCTCTTTGGGGATGTCCTGGGGAACGAGGCACTTGTTCGCCGTGTCGACGGCGAAGGCAATCAGTCCGTCGACGAAGGTCGTTTCGCCCTTTACGCGCGGACGGCTTGCCTCGGCGGTCATGTCGCGGCCATCAATTACGGCGTAACGCGTGAGTGTCCGCAACGCCGCGGCATAGCCCGCCATCTGAATGTCGGCATCCTCGAAGACGTTTTCGTCGCGGTAGAGATCCTTCGCATCCTGGTTGAGGCCGGTAAGCGCCTTGACCTGCTCCTCAACTTCCTCCTGGATTTCCCAGGCGAGATCGTCCCGCGTTGTCTTGTAGGAGCCGGAGCGGTTCCGGCAGACAAGGAGAACCGTGCCTTTGACATAGCTGCCTTCGCGCAGAGCGCTATCGGTCTCGGTCACGACGTACCACGCAGCGGTGACATGGAGGCCAGAGGCCCACACGATATTCGCCATGTCAGCCCAGATAGACCCGGATTGGTGAGTGAACATGATGACCTGGACGCCGTTTGCGGGCATGCACTCGGTCATGCGCTTGTACGCAGCTACCATGGCTCGCCGGAAATCTTCGTCTTCGCCCTTGATGGCAAGTGAACGGCGACTGTCCCAAATCCAGCTAGCGAACTCCGGTGGTGGACTCTTACGCAACCATGCAATGAAAAAGTCTAGAATCTCTTCGTACTTGACCGCGTCACCGTAGGGCGGGTCCGTGATAAAGATATCTGCGGACTCACAAACCTCAGCGGCAGCTATGCTGTTCACTTCGAATCTGATCGATGGCGATATTGGGAAGTGCTTATACGTTGATTCTATTGTGTCCTTGATGAACCGAATGCCTCGACAGCCGTAGCTGGAGAGCGGATTCAGTGCCTGGTTATCAAATGTTCCGGCGGTTTGGCCCACGCCGCTGAGTGCGTTCCAGCGGCTCAAACGCGAGTTGATGGCAATAGCTTGGGTAAATGAGAATTTAGTCATTGCCGAGGAATACTTGTTGATCAGAGCTCCAGTGAGCAATTGCCTTGGATTAAAGAGGTGGTGCCAGTGGGTCCAGCCGCGCGTGCGAATTGGCTCGTCGGTCTTGTCGCCCGGTTCGATGCGCATGCTCGGCACCCAGCCGTTGACCTGCCAGTCAGCGAGATGCTCGGCCAGAAGAGCTTCTACCTGCCTCTCGCGGGCTAGGTCTTCAGACGTGACCGCACGGAACTCATGATCTAGACTCTTACCTTTGGGCCTCGGTCGAGCCCACAGAATCGCATAGAGTCTTTCCTGATAAATGTCGCCTCTGCGCGGCGTGAAATCTCCCTTCTCCCACAATCGAAGGCGATTGCTCGTCGTACCGTCCTTTCGGTAATCACCGCGTAATGTAGAAATCTTCGTGCGGTACTCTGCGCCGTCGAGCACGTGTATCAGATAAGGGTCTTGGCCGCGCCCGTCGGAACGGACGGTGCCCCTCGCGGCCTCCGCAAGTTCGGTTTGAGATGTCGCGTAACGGACTTCTATCGCGTAGCGCTTGTGTTCCCGGTCTGGAATGAGCACAACGTACGCACGATGACCGGCGCTGATTACGCGTGAAGAAAGAAGTGGCACGAGCCAACCTGATGCTGGACAACGCACCTCTACGCAATACAAAAACGCCTTGGCGTGCCATCCGTTACCATCAGTCTCAACGGCGAGTTCATCGATCTCACTTTCTACAGCACTGTAAAGCCTGGTTTGAGAGTTCAGAAGCTCGTCTCGGCTCCCAGCTGCGCCGCCGACAACGTTGAAGGCACCCCAAGTGAGCATACACGCTACCGGGTTGAGGTCCGAGGCGTAGACGT
>CAZYOX010000342.1:0-4665 GCA_964649285.1 uncultured Bryobacterales bacterium
GAGGTTGGGATGGGCGGTGAGACGCGTGCGGAGCTCGATGCCCCACAGACGGGTCGAGCGCCACTCGAAACCCAACAAGCCTTCGCCCGTGCTCTTGCGCGGCAACGGATCACCTTCTTCGGCGCGGAATTGCTCATTGGTTAGGGTGAAGCCGCCCAACAAGTCGAAAGTGGCGTCGCTGGCGTTGATGATCTTCCAGCCGAACCCGCCGCCGGCCCGGGAGCGAAGATCCAGTTGCTGGCTATCGTTGCGTTCGAACGCCGCGATGGCGAACGCGAAGGAGTTGGGACTGAGGAAGCGGTCGAAGCGGGTGTTGAGGGCGTGGCGGCTTTGGCGTTCGGCGTCGTCGACCTCAGCGAAAATCGAGTTGAGGTCGGCGCGCAGAGTGTAACCGTCGTGGCGATAGCTTCCGCGGGCGGCGAGAGATGCTTGCGTCTGGTCCGAATTACCGCGCGTGAAGGTGTATCCGAGCCCAATAGAGCCATTGAGGGTTCTCCAGAAGCCCGGGGGTTCGTCGTTTTCCATGCGAATGATTCCCGTCACGGCCCTGGCAGGGGCTTGGCGGCTGGGCGCATTGTCGGCGTCTCCGGCGCCTACGATTACGTAATCCCCCTGTCGCCTGAGGGCGCCATGGAGTCGCAGGCCAGCTTCTGTTTGTACTTGATAGGGGGTCTGAGAGTCGATCTCCACGATCTTGTCCCAGTCGATGCGAATGGTGCCGGCGTAAGCGGTCTTCAGGAAGAGTTTGCCGCTCTCGAGCTTTTCGATTTCTCCATTGAGGAGATCGCCGGTGTCAATGACGACGGTGTCGGCGTGCGCTGCGGTCAGCGCCAGTAGGATCAGCAAGAAACGCATGTCGATGTCTCAAACGGCAGTCAAGTTCAGCGGGCGACTTCCCACGCAAGGTGGGCCAATTCGGGTTCGATGAGCTTTTCCCAGGCGAGACGAACCGCCGCGGGCGATCCTGGGGTAGAGACGATAATCTTGCCGCGGTAGACGCCGGCGGTCGCCCGCGACATCATTGCGGCAGAGCCGACTTGTTGCCAACTCAGCATGCGAAAAATTTCGCCAAAGCCGGGCAGCGTCTTTTCTAGCTTAGCTGCCAGGACGTCAAAGGTGCGATCCCGGTTAGAGACGCCCGTGCCGCCATTAAAGAGCACGACCTGGACATCGTCCAATGACGCTAGCCGCTCCAAGACCGCGGCAACCTCAAGCGGCTCGTCACGGACGATGGAGGTCGAAAGCAAATGATTGCCGGAGGCTTCGATCTGCTCGGCAAGGTAGCGTCCGTTGACGTCGGTTTCAGGGGTGCGTGTGTCGCTGACGGTGACCACGGCGACGCGAACCGGACCTTTGTCGGCAGCACTCCTCTTGTGCTGCTGTGCGCTGGGGGAAGACACAGACAGGATTAGTCTCCATTGTAACGGCCCTAGAAGAGAATGGCCCGCGCTTCGCCTGTGGCGGCGCCTTCGCCGTTGTAAGGCACGTAGGCGATGTTTACTTGCCAGCCGCGGGCGCCGCACGGAATGCTCTTCCACTTGAGCGGCGGACGATGCAACTTGACGGGTTCCTTGGGCGATTCGATGAATTCGATCCGGAACAACGGGTTGTCCATGACGATTCGCTTCTCGCCGGCGGAACAAACTACGCCGGCTATCCGTCCGCCGTAGATCAACGTGTCAGGCGGGGGCCAAGGCCAGTCGCGCGGTTGGCGCAAGGGTGCGGGCGGAGCCTCGACGAACTTGGGGAGAGCGGGAGGTCCGTCCCAGCCGATCGGCGAGGAGGATGCGTGCAGCATCGGCGGCGGCTCGATCTGTGGCGCGTCGATGGCACGTACATATTGTCCGCGACGGCGCAACAGTTCGCGGAAATCCTCGGCGGCAACGGCATCCCAACCCCGTTTCGCCTGCAAATCGAGCAGGACTTCGGCGGCACGGCTCCAATGCCCTGCCACGGCATTGGCCTGGGCCAGCGTGCGCAGAAACTCGGGCTTGCCGGGGACGAGAATAAGGGCCTGCTCCTCTTGGCGGATGGCCTTTTCGGCTCGCGGGCCAGGAGCATCGGCACTCGGGCGCAGCAACATGAGCGCATAGCGGTGGCGCGTGAGCGCCGAGGCCGAAGCGTCATCGGCCGCTGCCCGCAACCGATCTTCGGCCTCGTCGAAGCGGCCGCGCTCGATGGCTAAGGCGCCCAACGCCGCTTGGACCAATGGCTCCCCCGGGTGGCGGGAGGCGAAGGCTAACAGATCCGTCTCGGCCGCGGCATTGCCTTTCATGCCCCGGAGCAGTTCCAGTTGCCAGGCTTGCCATTCGGGCTCATCGATTTCTCTTGCCGACAGTTCCGGCAAGGGACGCGGCAACTCTTTCGGTTGCGCTCGCTGGGCTCCTAGGCTCGCCAGGTGAGCGCGCAATACGACTTCCACCGCCGCCGGCCCTCCGAGAGCGAGCTGGTCGTAGATCTGCCGGGGCTCCAGCCTGCGGAGGACGACGCCGGGCTGGGCCGCTAGCCAAGACACTGCGAGCCAGGATTGGGCATAGAACAGTTCGTGGCCGTGCGCGGCGGATCCGTCTTGGGAATTCAGCATTTCGCCGATTTCCAACCAAGGCTTCGAGTGCAGCGCCTCGATTGCATTGGTGGGTGCGATTGGGGCGGTCGCAGAATCCCTCTGCAGCGAGAGGTATTCCGCTAGCCCTTCTCGGAACCAGGGCCGCATCGAGCGGTCGTCAGCCGCGAGGTGGGCATACTCGTGAGCCAAGACGAGCCACAGGCTGCCGACGAAGTCCCCTGCAACAGCGATAAATTGCCGGTCCTCCGCAGTTGCGGCAAACGCCGTCGCGTGCGACCGGGTCTGAAATCGCAAGAGTTGCTGTTGGCCGGAGAAGATCAGGACGGTGACGGGAAGATCCGGATGACGCAGGTGAAAGCCGGCCCCGGCCAGGCGATCGGCCGTGGCCTCCAAGTGTGACGCCGCCAGAACGGCGGTAGTCGCATCAGTCTCACCGACGACGTGGAAGCGTTTGCTGCGGACCTCGACGGCCGCCATGGCCGGCAGCGCGGCTATCAGAATCGCGCCAATCCAAACGGCTCTCATCTGAGATGTTCAGTCTGCCCGAGAAATCGCCGATTGTCTAGCGAGCGGCGCGCCAGGACACTTTCTGATCAAACAGGCGAAAAAAGGGTTGTTTTAAGCGAAAAAGGCCTGGCATACTGACAGACACCGGACAAATGTCGAGACACGGAAAGAGAACCCTCCTTCTTCTGACCGCTTGCCTAAGCATCACGTTAACAGCTACAGCCGGCAGTTTACGTGCCACGCGCAGTTCTCAACTGGTGCAGAACCAGCGCGCCGACGAAGACAGGCTGTCCCGCATGGAGGACAGCTCCATGACCGAGCGCTTCGTCCGGCTGAAGTTGTTGGAGCCTGTCCCCGCCAAAACGTCTGCTTACTATCTACACGCGGTGCGGGAAGACAACCGTTACCTACGGCCTTGGACGAAGCTTTTTCTTTCCCGACTCAGCAGTCAGTTCCGCGCCCGCTTTGGAAAGCCGCTGCGTGTAACAAGCCTGCTGCGGACGGCTGAGTACCAGCGCAGTTTGCAACGTCGCAATGGGAATGCCGCTGCCGATGAGGGCCCCAAGCGATCAGCCCATCTGACGGGCGCTAGCTTGGACATATCCAAGAAGGGGATGACGGGCGCTGAGCGCCAGTGGGTCAAGAATGTGCTCAGCTCGCTGCACAACAGCGGTCACATCTACGCCATCGAAGAGTTTCAGCAGCCGGTCTTCCACATCCTGGTCCTCCGTCAGTACGAAGACTACGTGGATCGCAAGACGGGATCTTCGGACGTTATCAGCGACTAGACGGCCGGCGATCGCGTAGTATGATGAGTCTGCGTCCGCCGCTCGCGGCGAAGGCGCAAGGAGCGCGGTCGTAATCTATGACTTCCCCAGTGAAAGTAGGCGTCGTCTTCAGTTCGATGTTGTTGACGGTTTTGCTCGTGATCGGCGCCGTGCTTGGCCGGAGCGAGGAGCCGAACCGCGACAGCGCCTACCGGCCGCTTTCGGTCTACACGGAGGTTCTCGCCCACATTAAGAGCGACTACGTCGAAGAGCCCGACATCCAGAAGGTCACTCACGGCGCCCTGCAAGGCTTGGTCGAGTACGTGGATCCGATCTCCAGTTACATGACCCAAGAACAAGCGGCCGAGTACGACGCGGCACAGCAGAATCCCGATCAGGGGACAGGTTTGTCGACCGGGCTGGTCGTGCAAAAGCGCGGCAGCGTAGCGGCCATCTTGTCGGTCCTCCCCGGCTCGGCGGGAGATCGTGCGGGATTGCGCTCTGGCGATCTGATCGAAGCGATCGATGACGTCAGTACGCGTATGTTGCCCCCAGCGTTGTTGTTGTCTGAGCTGAGCGGTCAACCAGGTTCGACGACACGCTTATTGGTGCGGACTGCCAAAGCCTACGACGAGGCGCAAGAATTCAATCTGACGCGCGAAGAGGTGAAGCTGCCGAAGGTGACCTCGCGCATGCTGGAGGGCGGCATCGGCTACGTGGATTTGAAAGTTGTCGACACCGACCGCATCAAGCAGACGGCTGATGCCGTTCGCGACTTGCTGCGTCAAGGCGCATCAAAAATCGTGTTGGACCTACGCGAGAATT
>CAZYOX010000343.1:0-4651 GCA_964649285.1 uncultured Bryobacterales bacterium
GGAACGGATTCGCCAGATTGAGGCTAAAGCTCTGCAGGCGCTCTCTGAGCCCGAGTATGCCCACGTGCTCAGAGCGCTGATTGCATCGAGACAATAACCAAACGAGGCCTAAGCACTGGTATTGGCGGCCCTTTGAGGCCGCCTTTTTTTATCGCGCTACGGGTATCTGTACGACCGGGCCGGCAAGGCCATCGGCTCGAAAGACCAAGTCCAACGTGCCGTCGCGAGCATTCTCAGGAACGAGAAAGTTGACTTGGTAGAGGCCAACGAAACCTGGGGCGAGGCCTGCGAAAACAATTGCGACCGGTTGGCCGTCGAGCGTCGCTGTCACGACCCCGAGCGTCGTTGCGTCCGATCCAGCCGCCGCATTGCCGGTCGGAGGAGGGTTCCGCACAGGGCCTAGGCCAGTGAGATAGGCGGCCGCGTATTCGCCCGGATGCAGCGGAGAACCCTCGGTGACCGGTGCAAAGCCGGTGTTATGTTGGATTGCGGGACGTTCTCCGTCTATCAGGAAGACGCCCGGTTGTACACTCAGGACACCCACGGCCGCTGGGTCGCTGCTGACGCCGTCGGCCGTGACGACAACGGAGACGGTTTCCTCGTTCAGCAGGCTCCAAGGAACCTGCACGTTGATTTGCTCTACACCATCAACGTTGGCCACGGCGAGAATAGGCGCCGCGGCGCCATTCATCGTCACCGAGACGCCGTCCATGCTCAATGGCAGGGGAAGGCTGAGGGCGTTGGAGATGCCGGGGGAGTCGCGGATGCCGGCGGGGAAAATCGATGCCAGCGAGCCGGCCACGAGGCCCGGCTCGAAGCTCGCAGCGTGCACCACGCCTGAGGAGCTTAATTGCGGGCCTGGCCCCTGGCCCAAAATGCGGTAGATGCCGCCGGAGTTAGCGTCGGCGACATAGAGTTCGTCGGCTTCGTCCTGGCCAAAGGACGTAATTCCTAGGCCGGAAGACAACAGTAGGCGGTTCTGATTCTGCTGGTTAATGCCCCAGATGCGGCCGGAACAGAAGTCGCCATAGATGTACGTTCCCCGTAGCCCAGGGAATTGGCTGCCGCGGTATACGTAGCCGCCGGTCACCGAGCAACCCTCAGAATGGCTGTAGACGCTTACTGGCAGGGTCAGCCCTGTCGAATTGCAGTTCGGCTCAAAGCACTGTAAACCTTCCATTCGGCGCCAACCGTAGTTCATGCCGGCGCTGGAGGCGCTGACGCGATTCACTTCCTCGAAGTTGTTTTGTCCGACATCGGCGATCCACATCTGGTTGGTCTCGCTGTCAAAGCTAAAGCGCCACGGATTTCTGAGTCCGTAAGCCCAGATCTCTCCCCGCGCGTCAGGAGTACCGACGTACGGATTGCCGCTCGGGATCGTCAGGACGCCGGGCTGACTCTCGACGTCGATGCGGAGTATTTTGCCGAGTAAGGTGTTCAGGCTTTGGGCGTTGTTGTTTGGGTCGCCGCTCGATCCGCCGTCGCCGACCGCGATGTAGAGCCCGCCGTCGCCGAACTGCAGTTGCCCGCCGTTGTGATTGGCGAACGGCTGGTTGATCGTCAGCAGTACGACCTCGCTGCTCGCGTCGGCGACATCGGGGTCGGAGGTGACGGTGAACATCGAGATCACCGTATGCCCTCCCGCGCCGGTGTAGTTAACGTAGAAGCGGCCCGACTGTGCGTATCCCGGCGCGAAAGCCAGCCCCAACAAGCCGCGCTCGCCGCCGGATACCACGCGGTCTTGAATGTCGAGAAAGGGTTGATTGTGAAGCTGGCCGTTGCTGACGATGCGGATGCGGCCCGACTGTTCGACGACGAACAGCCGGTTCGAGCCGTCGCGCGCGCTCTGGATGTCGACCGGACCGTTGAGTCCCTGGGTTAGTAATTCGACCGAGATTTCCTGGGCCGCTAGACCCGGAACCAGCAAGAGAAGGAACGGCAGCCAGCGCATTCCCTCACTATAAGGGGGCGAAAGACAGCGGTCCTCGGATGTCCTCGCGGCAGTTTGCTCCGAGGACCGCTGTGGAAGGCGTGAGGGCGCCTATTGGTACTTGATCTGGCCGATGTTGAAGCCGTCGCCGATTTGGGTGACTCCGATATCGATTCCCGTGGCAGTGAAATCGTCGCCGCGAATGAACTGATACACGCTGATGGTCCCCTGGGATTCGCCTCCGTCGAGGTACGATGGCGGCAGCGCGCTCATGACTGCCGCTGGAATCGAAGCCTTACCGGACGCCGCATCGAACCAGCAGTTAATGGCCGCGCCGACTCCGGGCGAGGACTGAGACTGAAGATTGGCAAGAACCAACCCATTGGGATCGGCATTAGCCCAGGTGAGATCCAGTTTCACGTTGCGGCTTATCGTGGAGCCGGCCGTCACCCGCCCCGTCCATTCGAATTTCGTCGGCAGATTCAGGCTGACGTTCACGGGTCCAACATCGGCTCCGCCGGGAACCAGGAACTGGTAGTTGCCTGGCTCCAAGACCGTACCGTCGGTGATCATTCCGGGAATTCCTGTGCTGCCCGCAGACGGCGAGAAGGCGAGGCCGTACTGACCGGAATAACCGCCGAAAGCAGGCGGCACCAGGTTGTAGTCGCCCATCGGGCTCATCATGGGGATTTGGTTGCCGGCATCCAACCCTGCAGGAATCGGCACGGTGGGAGTGGGAAATTGGATCACCACGCACGCACCCGGCTGGGGAACGGCCCCGCCCACGTTCTGAAGCGCCAAAGCGCTGAAGCCCGCCGTCGCGGCGTCGCCTTGGTAAGCAAAGCCAGTGCCCTCAACGTAGAATCGACTAAGCCCTATCGCTCCCAATCGGAGCGTGCCGTTCGTCAGCAATTGTTGATAAGTTTCCGGATCGTAACCGAGAGGATCCGAGCACGTTTGGCCAGTCTCCGCTACTGACATGGTGACGAAGTTGCTGATGACGCCGTTGACCACAACGTATACCGGCACGTAACAACCCGCAACCTGTTGAGGCACGACAATGCGGATCTGATCCACGCCTGCGCAGCAGCCGGAGCGGCCTCTGTAGAGAACCTGCGCCTCGACCTCGCCGAAGAAGACGTGCACGTCTGCACTGGCGATATCGCCCGGCAACGGTTCTTTGTCCTCGTCTCCGTTTACCGCGCCTAGACCTGTCCCCCAGATATCCCATTGGGCATTAGGATTGGCCGCAGTCTGCAGGCCGTTAGCCACATTAGTAAATGCATCCAGAAAAACGCCTGGGCCGGTCCCGCCTTGGTTGATGGCGAAGGCGCCAAACGAATGTTCCACGACGGTGATGCTTAGCGGAGCACTGCTGACGCCGTTATAGGTCAGCACCATCGTGCCTTCGCCGGTAGGAACATCGGAGGGCAGGATTGCCGCCACCTGGCCGGCAAGACTGTAGAGCATGATGCAAGGCTTGGTGACGCCCCCGACCGTTACGTCGATGGATGTGCCGGCCAAATTCGTCGGCAGCGGGAACGTGTTTGCTCGTTCGATGGTTGCCGGCCCCATGCCTTCGCCAAAAGCGATGAAGAGAACTCCTTGCGCCAACTTGCCGTTCGGCAGGCTGGAGTTGGTGTAACTCGCCCCGTTCACGGCGGCCGACAGCGTCACCTGAGAGTGCGCGGTGGACGGCAATAGAAAGAGCAGCAGAGAAAAAAGAAAGAACGCAGAAGAGCGCAGGTTGAAAGAGTTCGTCTCAGAAGCGGAACCCGTCTCCAGGCCCCTTAAATTTCGATGCATACTTGGCACTCCGAAAAACTGATATGGTCGCAATGCTTTGCTGACCGGTGCAACTCAGGGGCATGGGCGGCGCAGCGGCGCATCAGGAGAAGAGTGCGAGGACCCGGCGAACGACGACCGCGAAGCTAACCGAGCCGAACGGCAACGCGGCGCCGGACGCTACAAGGACGAATCCGACGGCCAGCGCATAGGGTATCCAGCCTCCGCGTTCTGGTTGTGCGTCCTTAATGGCGATGACCCTCCCAAACCTAGGTTGAGCCCGCCTGCAAGGAGCCGTCCATAGACTAGGAGTACTCCTAAGTTTTAATCTTTGGGACCGGTACCGTTGCAATTGGGAAAGCGCTGGCCCATGCGTTAACCTGTCCGGATATGTCTCCACAAGCTTCTGAAGTACTCGCGGCCCTTGAGGTCTGGCGGCAGGCCATGTTGCAGAAGGACGGCGCCGCGCTCGACTCGGTATTGCACCCCGATGTGACTTATAGCCACTCCAACGCCCACAACGAAAGCAAGGCCGATGCGCTCGCTAAGTTGCCGCGCTCAACGGCCCAGGCTATTGAAGTCACCGAGCCGACGGTGCGCGTTTACGGCGACACCGCGCTGCTCAAGGCGAAGGTCGACTTCACTAATCTTGTGGACGGCCAAATCCAGCACGTACCGCTTGACGTGCTGCATGTCTTCTTGAAGGGTCCTTCCGGATGGCGGATGGTGGGACGGCAGGCAACGAAGCGTCCCGCATGACGAAAGAGGCGGCCTTGCGGCCGCCTCTTATATCCCGTGGATTAGTTGACGTTAGGCTGGCGACGGCTGACCGCCCTCAAGACCGGGAGCAGTCTTGGGGTGCTTTAGAATGTCAGCCTTGGATTCGCCCTCTTCGTCGTCCGACGTCTTGAGCGGGGCCAGTGGAGCTAGCTCCTT
>CAZYOX010000344.1:0-4641 GCA_964649285.1 uncultured Bryobacterales bacterium
AGATCACTTCATTTGGCGAGACCACGGCCGGCGAGTTCGATGCGGCGCTGAAAAGGCTAAACGACTCGGGGCTGGAAGGCCTGGTTCTCGACCTCCGTGACAACCACGGCGGATTGCTCACAGCAGGCGTCCATGTCGCCGGCCAATTCTTGGAGGAAGGCGCATTGGTCGTCTCGCATCGCGGCCGCGCTTCTCGGGAGCGGCGTTACTTTGCCGAACCGAACTCCGACAATCGCTCCTATCCAATGACCGTGTTGGTGGATTGCCGCTCGGCTTCCGCGTCCGAGATCGTCGCCGGAGCGCTGCAAGATCACGATCGCGCGCTTATTGTAGGGACAAACACGTTCGGCAAGGGACTCGTGCAAAGCGTTTTGCAGTTACCCCAGTCGGCCGGCATGGTATTGACGACAGCGCGCTACTACACGCCAAGCGGACGCCTCATCCAACGACACTACGACGATGTAACGCTCGGCGAATATTACGCCAATCCTTGCTCGCAAAGCTTCGAGCCGGACCACTCTGATGCGCACCTCACCGATGCGGGACGTATCGTCTATAGCGGCTCAGGCATCGCACCTGACGCACGCATTGATCCGGAGCTTGTGGGCTACTTTGAGCGCGATTTGATAAACGTCCGCGCCTTCGATCGCTTCGCCAACCATATATTGCAAGGCGTCAAGAAGCTGCCGCCGCAGTGGGACCTCGACGCTCAAATGCTCGGGCAGTTCCGGAGTTTCGCGGAAAAGCTCGCCGTAGCGACTAGCGACGAGGATTTCCGTCGCGCTGAACCGTTCTTGCGGCGAAAAACGAAACAAGCGGTGTACACCGCAGCCATTCACGTGGATGAGGGAGCCAAGGCAGACGCGGAACTCGACCCCGTCGTACTGCGAGCGGTAGCCTTGTTGCCGAAAGCGGCGGAGTTACGCCGGTCCGCGCGCCCGGCAGTCGCTCAGGCCCGCTAATTCGGGCGCAACAATTAGACTTGGGTACCGCGCCCCGAGTAGGCGTTGAAAACGTACTGCAAGAGCATTCTCTGCGTATTGAAGAACGAGCCGTTTAAAGCGATCGCATTCCTCATAACCGCGGCGTACTCTAATGGCCTGCTGTAATAGGTCGGCAGGATGATCTTCTCCAGTTTGGTATACATCGAGTCTGCTTCCGCCTGCTCGCTATCGCCTTCGATAGACCAACCTGTGAGCCCTTCCAAATGGCCTTCAATCCACCAGCCGTCAAGCGTGCTGAGGCTCGGGACTCCATTCAGCGCCGCCTTCATTCCGCTGGTTCCGGAGGCTTCGCGGGTCACGATCGGCGTGTTCAGCCACAAGTCGACGCCTGAAGTGATAAGGGCGCCCCAGCGCCAATCGTAGTTCGGCAGGTAAACCAGCTTGACTGCATCTTCGAGTTCCTTCGCGCTAGCGTAAATCTGCTCGATGTTACGCTTTCCTTCTTCATCGCGAGGGTGCGCTTTGCCGCCGTAGACGATCTGAATAGGGCCCACACTCTTGGCGATCTTGCGCAGTCTGTCCGGATCGCTCATGAAGAAACCGGCGCGCTTGTACCCGGTGGCGCGCCGTGCGAAGCCGACCGTATACGCGTTTGGATCAAGAGTGACGCCCAACTGCGACTTGATCGCGTCCAAGAGGGACTTCTTCGCGGCCTTATGCGCTTCCTGAATGCGTTCCAACGGGATGGAAATGGCGTAGCGTAAATAGACGTTATCGTGACGCCATTCGGGCACGTCGCGGTCAAACAGCTGCGCCATCTCGGGCGAAGTCCAGGAACCGGCGTGCACCCCATTAGTCAACGCTTTAACCCGATACTCGGGAAACATCTCGCGCGACACTTCGCCGTGCTTCATGGCCACGCCGTTCACGTAATTCGAATGATGCAGGGCCAAGTGGGTCATGTTGAGATGATCCTGGCCTGTGAACCCGGTCGAGAAAAGCAATTTAGAGCGATGTTCGCCTAACACTTCCCGTACCAGCGAACCCGGAAACTGATCGTGCCCCGCCGGAACCGGCGTGTGGGTGGTAAATACGCATTGTCTGCGAACCGCGGCCACGTCCTCCGAATTGGGGAGCGCGCGCCCGTTCTTGGCTAGCAATCGCTCCGCCAAACGCAGCGCCAACAACGCCGAGTGGCCCTCGTTCATGTGGTAGTGCTCGATGTCGCGGTGATTGAGCTTCGAGAGCATTTCCACGCCGCCCACGCCGAGCACGACTTCCTGAATCAGGCGATACTTCTCGTCGCCGCCGTAAAGGAAGTCCGTAATCGCCTGGTCTTCCGTCGTATTCGTTGCTGCGCTCGTGTCCAACAAGTAGACCGGCACGAGGTGTCCGGTGACGCCTGTAATCGTGAAGCGCCAGCAGCGAATATGAACTGGCCGCCCTTGAATCGTCACCGTTGCGATCGGGTCGAGCAGCTCCAGCTTGTCGGCCGGTTTCCAAACCACGGGCGATTCCGTCTGTTTGCCGATGTCGCTCAGCGCCTGCTTGAAGTAGCCCTTGCGGTAGAGCAAGGTCATGCCCACCATCGGAACGCCTAGATCGGCAGCGGCCCGCAGCGTATCTCCCGCGAGAATTCCCAGCCCGCCGCTATAGGTCGGGACGTCGGGGTCCAGCGCCACCTCCATTGAGAAGTAGGCAATCTTAGCTGCAGGGGTGATCAACATGCGTGCTCACTTTGTTCTTGTCGCTCGCCGGCGTCAGAACGGTCTACCGAATCCCACCTTAGCGTTTGGCCTTTTTCGCCCGATTGCCGTGTGTGTCAGCTCGGTACATAACGGGACGCCTATAAGTACGGGGGGCTGCCGATCGGCGACGAAGACGATCTTGCGTGCGGCGCGGCGCCTGCCAACGAGTCGTCGTAGGCGCCTGACCATCCGGTCCGGCCCGACGCAGGACCGAACCCGAATTCGACCAAATGGGCCGGGACGCTGTCAAGCCTGTCAATGGCAGACGGGACACGGCCTCGCTTGCTATTCTCGGCTCTCATGTCCGAACAAGTCGTTCAGCAGCGCTCGCGAGGCTTCATCTGCACGAATGCCCATCCCACCGGCTGTGCAGCAGTGGTCGACCGCCAGATTCTCGCAATAACAGGATCTCCGCTCCGCGGCGCGACCGGCCCCAAGCGCGCCTTGGTAATCGGTGCGTCAACCGGCTACGGTTTGTCGTCACGCATCGCCCTTGCATGGGGATTCGGAGCCAAGACGCTGGGGGTGTACTTCGAACGCGAGCCGGCTGGCAAGAAGACGGCGACGGCGGGCTTCTACAACACCGCTGCGATGCAAGCGCGAGCTGCCCAAGACGGCCTTTGGGCCCACGGAATCAATGGCGACGCGTTTTCCGATGACGTCAAACAACAAACCGCCGAGCGGATTCGCAGCGAACTAGGCCAGGTGGACATCGTGATCTACAGTCTGGCGTCGCCTAAGCGCACCGACCCGCGCACCGGCGTCACCCATTCGTCAGTGTTGAAAACCCTAGGCGAGCCGTACGTGAACCGCTCCATCGACCTCTCCACCGGAGAAATCGGTGAAGCCAGGATCGAGCCCGCCGACGAAGAGGAGACGGCGGCGACCGTCAAGGTGATGGGCGGCGAGGATTGGAGCTGGTGGATCGACAAGTTGCTGGCCGAGGATTTGCTCGCTCCTGGAGCTCGCACCTTGGCCTATTCCTACCTGGGTCCGGAACTCACCTGGCCGATGTATCGAGCCGGCACGATTGGGGCCGCCAAGAAGGATCTCGAAGCCACGGCGAAAAAGCTCTCGGAGCGATTGGCCGGCACTGTCCGCGGCGATGCCTGGGTGGCGGTGAACAAGGCGGTCGTCACCCAAGCGTCGTCGGCCATCCCCGTGCTGCCGCTCTATATCAGTCTGCTCTTCAAAGTCATGAAGACAAAGGGCCTGCACGAAGACTGCATCGAACAGATGCGCCGCTTGTGTCTCGACCACCTGGCCGATGGAAAAACCCCGCAGACTGACGCTGATCGC
The DNA here is from genome assembly GCA_964649285.1 of uncultured Bryobacterales bacterium. GTDB lineage: Bacteria > Acidobacteriota > Terriglobia > Bryobacterales > UBA6623 > CAMPKL01. Next base: position 3,992 of record CAZYOX010000344.1, read on the forward strand.
CTCATCCGCCTCGACGATCTCGAACTGCGCGACGACGTCCAGCGAGAAGTGGCCGCCCTGTGGCCGCAGGTTACCACCGAGAATTTGCGGGAAATCTCCGACTTCGACGGTTTCCAGCTCGCCTTCAATCAGCTTTTCGGCTTCGGCGTCCCTGGTGTCTGCTACGAGCAGCCGGTCGAGACGGAGATAGCCATCGTGAATAGCGACAAGACGTAAGCCCTACAATGAAGGCTCCGTGCTGGTCAAAGTTTTAGGCGCGATCGAGCGACATCGCATGGCCCGGCCGGGCCACCGCTGGGGCGTCGCCGTTTCGGGCGGCCCGGACTCGGTGGCATTGCTCGAAGCCCTGGTCCAACTCCGTGGCCAGTTGGGTATCCGTCTCGGCGTAGCGCATTTCAACCACCAGCTCCGCGGTGCGGAGTCTGACGAGGACGAGGCCTTCGTGCGCGAACGCGCTGAAACTCTTGGCTTGCCCTTCGAACGCGGCGCGGCCACTCACGGCATCACTGGCGATGGGAACCTCGAAGCTGCGGCCCGGCGAGAGCGCTATGCGTTCTTCGAGGGACTGCTGCGCCGCGGCGTCTTCGACCGCATCGCCACCGGCCATACCCAGTCCGACCAGGCCGAAACGGTGCTTTTTCGCGTCCTGA
>CAZYOX010000345.1:0-4634 GCA_964649285.1 uncultured Bryobacterales bacterium
TATAGCGACCTCGGCTAAAGGCCGACGGAGCTCAGCTCGCGGGCCAGACCTTCAGCGCTCGCAACAGGTCGACGGCACACGAAATTGCGGCAAACGTAGGCGGTCGGCTTCCCTTCGAGCAACGAACGCCCGCGGAACAACGGCAGATCGGCGACTTGCTGGCCTGTTTCCGGATCGACCTGGGCGATGAACTTGTTGGGCAGATAGCGGGAGTGGACCTCGCGCAGGAGTGCCTGTCTGCCGGCGGATTCGCCGACGATGACGATCTCGACGAGGCCTGCGCCATGCTCCATAGCCGCAGTCAGCATCCGTTCGCTCTGGAAGGGTTGGTTGGCGGCGGCATCGCCGAAGAGGCGCAGAATCGCAATGGCGTGATCGGCGTAGTCCTTGCGGTCCAGCAGTAGGGCTAAGCGCAAGAGGTTGCGGGCCATCGTGGAGTTGGCCGATGGCGTCGCCCCATCATTGGACGTCATGCTGCGGACAAGCAAGCCTTCATGATCGTCGGCGGTCATGTAGAAGCCGCCGGAAGTCTCGTCCCAGTAATGGGTTACGGCGACATCGGTCAACTCCGCGGCTTGGCGAACGCGGGTGAAATCGCCGGCGGCCTCGTACAGCGCCAACAGGCCCTCGACGGCGAACGCATAATCGGAAGCGTAGGCATTGAGCCGGGCCTGGCCCTTGCCGAAAGTGGCCTTCAGGCGGCCGTCGACACGCAGGCGACTGAGCAGGAAGTCGGCGGCGCGGTTGGCTCCGGCGATGTAGCGCGGCTCCTCCAGTACGGCGCCGACCCGAGCCAGCGCCCCGATCATTAGGCCATTCCAGCCGCAAAGGATCTTGTCATCGAGTCCAGGGCGCACGCGGGTTTCGCGTGCGGCAAAGAGCTTGCGCCGGGATTCTTCCAAGCTGGCGCGTATCGTTTCCTCGTCGACGCCGGTCACGCGGACAATGGATTCGATGCTGCGCGAGACGTGGAGAATGTTCTTCGGACCGTGGGGCACGTGCTCGTCGCCGGGATGGTCCCAGTTGCCGAACTCGCTAACTCCGTAGTGGGAGTTGAACACGGCCGCCGCGGATTCATCGAGCAGCCCGCGGATCTGCTCGACCGTCCAAAGATAGAACTTGCCTTCCAGTCCCTCGCTGTCGGCGTCCTCGCTTGAGTAAAATCCGCCGTCGGGACTCGTGAGATCGCGCAAAACGTAGTCGCAGATGCCGCGGGCGCGATCGGCGAAAAGCCGTTTGAGGTCTTGGCGTTCGGTCGCCTGCATGCCTTCGATGAAGATCGGGGCAACCAGCGCCTGGTCGTAGAGCATCTTCTCAAAGTGCGGGACAAACCACTTAGGATCCGTTGAGTAACGGCAGATGCCGCCGCCCAGATGATCGTAGATGCCGCCGTTGCCCATTTTCTCGAGAGTCAGTTCGACGGCGGCGAGCTTCTTGGGATCGTGATCAATAAAGTGACGGCGCAGGAGCAGGTCCATGGCCATCGACGGCGGAAAACGATTGGAACCGCTAGGTATGCCGCCGTTGGAGCGGTCGAAAGCGCGACAGAGCGCGTCGGCAGCGACGGCGATTTGCTCATCGCTGATGAGCCCTGTTGGCTGACCCGCTGTGTGCAGCCGTTGGACAACTTCCACGACTTGGTTGCTGTCGGCAAGCAAGGCATCAGGGGTTTCCCGCCATCGTGTGGCGATCGCGGTTAGAACTGTCTTGAAACCGGGACGCCCGTAGGCGTTCTCCTTCGGAAAGTACGTTCCGGCGTAGATCGGCCGCAGGTCGGGGGCCAGGAATACGCTCATGGGCCATCCGCCGTGTCCGCCGGTGAAGACCATGGTGGCGGACATATAGATCTCATCGAGATCGGGCCGCTCCTCGCGGTCAACCTTGACGGGGACGAAATCCGCGTTGAGTTGCGCGGCGATGTCTTCGTCCTCGAAGCTCTCGTGCTCCATGACGTGACACCAGTGGCAAGCGGCATAGCCGATGCTGAGGAAGATCGGCTTATTCTCCTGCTTGGCGCGGCTGAGCGCTTCCGGGCCCCAGGGCAGCCAGGCCACCGGGTTGTAGGCATGCTGCAACAAGTAGGGGCTCGTCTCGTGGATAAGCGCGTTCGCGGGGCGCGATTCGGATGACATGACTTGGTTCCCCGAGCATATCAGGCAGCTCGCTTCGTCTGTTCCTTGCCTCTCGGCGTCGGCTTCGGGATAATTCGTTATGGTTCAAGAGCCTTTGTCCGAGGCGCTGACATTTGACGATGTCTTGCTGCTGCCCGCGTACTCTTCCGTCATCCCTGCCGAGACGGATACCCGCACCATCCTCACCCGAAAAATCGAACTGAATATTCCGATCGTCAGCGCGGCGATGGATACAGTGAGCGAATTTCGGCTAGCTATCGCCCTAGCTCGTCAGGGCGGCCTAGCCTTCATACACCGCAACATGCCGATCGCCAGACAGGCGGAAGAGGTAGATCGCGTGAAACGCTCGGAGAGCGGCATGATCGTGGATCCGATTACCATCTCGCCCGAGCAAAGCATTCATGACGCGCTGGCCGTGATGGAGCGCTACAGCATCTCAGGCGTTCCAGTGACGCAGAACGGCAAGCTTGTCGGGATCCTGACGAATCGCGATTTGCGCTTCGAAAAGAATTTCGATCAGCGTATCGCCGACGTGATGACCAAGAATGACTTGGTCACGGCAAGTATCGGCACGACGCTGGAGGATGCGGAACGGATTCTGCACAAGCACCGCATCGAGAAGCTGCCGGTCGTGGACGAAGACTACCTGCTCAAGGGGTTGATCACGGTCAAGGACATTCAAAAGAAGCGGGACTACCCGCTAGCCGCCAAGGACGGCCGCGGACGTTTGTTGGTGGGCGCGGCCGTGGGCGCCACCGGAGACTACCTGGAGCGCGCGCAAGAGTTGGTGAAGCAACAGGTGGACGTCATCGCCATCGACACCGCGCACGGCCATTCCAAACGCGTGATGGATGCCGTGAAGGCCTTGCGGAGGGCCCTGCCCGAAGTGCAGCTCGTCGCGGGCAACGTGGCCACGGGGGACGCGGTTCGTGATTTGATTCGGCTTGATGTGGATGCGGTCAAGGTAGGCATCGGACCGGGTTCCATCTGTACAACCCGTGTCGTCTCGGGCGCCGGCGTCCCGCAGATTTCCGCGGTGGCCGAGTGTGCGGCAGCGGCTAAGGATAGCGGCGTGCCGGTTATCTCTGATGGCGGCATCAAGTTCTCCGGCGACGTGACGAAAGCGATCGCCGCGGGCGGACACAGCGTCATGATCGGCAGCTTGCTGGCCGGCGCCGAAGAGAGCCCCGGCGAGCGCGTCCTCTACCAAGGCCGCACCTACAAGGCCTACCGCGGCATGGGTTCGATAGGCGCGATGACCGAAGGCGTCGCCGGCGGCGCGGAGCGTTACGGCCAAGAAGCGACCGAAGGCGGCAAGTTGGTACCCGAAGGCATTGAAGGCCGTGTGCCCTACAAGGGCATGTTGGGCGACCTGATTCACCAGTTGGTCGGCGGCCTACGGGCCGGTATGGGCTACTGCGGCTGTCAAACGATCGATGAACTGCGCGAAAAGACTCGGTTCATCAGGATTTCATCAGCGGGCCTGCGCGAAGCGCACGTACACGACGTGGTGATCTCGAAAGAAGCGCCCAACTACCAAGTCGAACGCTAGAGGCTATTGGGCATAGCCGCGCTCGCGTAGCCAGGCTAAAGCGCGTTCGATAGCGCGGTCCCGGGCGAAGAGAGGCGCATCGGTGACGACGCCGAAGTCTTCCCCGGTTTGGCGCTGCAAAGCGCCGGCAGCCAGTCCGCATAGCGGACATCTCGAAATGCGATTCGGCGATCCTCAAGTACAACGGCCAAGACGTATCCGGCGTTCTTGGCGCCTTCGAGATCGGCTGACTGCCAGAGACGGCTGTAGAAGGCCGGATCGGCGTCTCGGTACTTGCGCACCAACAGTGCATAGGCTTTCTGTTGTGCGTCGGATCCGCGCTCAAGGATGAAGTGTCCAGCCCTGGGCAACTCTTGCCCGTCCGAGCTGGGGTCATCGGCGATCTGGAATGCTCGCGCCATCGCATCTGACAACAACTCCGGATGATTCCTGCGCAAGAGTTCTTGCGCTAAATACAAGGCGCCCACACGACCTTCCCGCAACGCGTGGCGAACTCCGTTTTCGAGGATGGTCTGATCTGCCGCCTCCAGCAGCGGACCCACACGGTTGGCAAGCTCCATGTTGTCGAGAAGGGTCTCGGCGATTAGACTTGCCCGTTGCGGCGAGTAAGCCAGGCGCTCCGAGGCCCATTTGACAACATCGAGCGGCGGATCAACCTTTCCGTCGCCAAAGATCGGCTGACCAAAAGAGAAGAGCGCTTGGAGCCGTGCGAGCCGCTGCTCATCGTCGCCGATAGCCGCTTCCAGTCGGGCGAAGAAGTCTGAGGCTTGCTCCTCGCGGATGAACATGTGCAAGTCTCTCGCGCTGTCATGAATATCCTCGGCCTTTCCCTGGGCGAGCGTTCCAACGATTTCATTGAGAAGCCAGTCCCGGCTTGTGGCCGGCAGCTGGGCGCCCTTCAGGGGCTCTTCGCTCGCGTGGAGCGTCGAAAGGTCACCGATATCTCCGAC
>CAZYOX010000346.1:0-4627 GCA_964649285.1 uncultured Bryobacterales bacterium
TACGAGGCCACGACTTCATACCAGGCGGTGACGCCTTGAGCGCCGCCGAACTGAGGCAGCAGTTCGGCGGCCACGCCGTCGTTGTCGAGATCGACAAGGAAGGCGAACTCGACGGGTGAGCCGCTGTCGATTTCATGCTCCTTCCACAAGCCCTCGCCGCGGCCGGGGTTCTCGACCCAGAGCATCTTCTTCTGACCCCATCCGACGCTGACGATGTCGATGTCGCCGTCGGAATCGACGTCGAGCGGTAAGTCGGAGAAGTCGTCGATGTAGTTGTTCCAGTAGAGAATGTCGCGGAAGGGATGCTTCTGCCAGTCGGGCGCGGAGTACCAGTTTTCGCCCGCGACGATGTCGAGCTTGCCGTCGCCGTTGATATCGGCGACAGCGCAAGATTCGTTCCGCCCCAGGTCGATGGTGCGGCGCTCAAAGGCCAACTCCCGCGAGGGATCTGCGGCCAGCGCGGATGCTGCCAGAGTCAAAAGGAGGAAGAGGATGCGCATGACGTGGGCAAATTATAGCGAGGCCCGGCCCATTTGCAGCGACTGGAACAGCAGCACAACGCCGATGGCGATGAGGCCGCCATAGACGTAAAGACGAAAGCGGTCGGCCTCCACGCGGCGGCCGATCAAGCGCCCGCTTAGCGTGCCGACGAGGATGGCAGGCAGCGACAGCCAATAGTAATGGTTCACGTTAGACGTCCACAGCCCCGCAACATAGTAGCCGCCCATGCCTATCATGCTGGCGAGCAGGAAGTAGGCCTGCAGCGTCGCCCGGAATTGCTCGGGCCGCCAGCCGCGCAACGATCCGTAGACCGCTAGCGGGGGACCGTTCATGCCGTAAGCGCCGCCGAGAATGCCGGCTTGAAACCCAAACAGCCAGGCGAGGCGGTCGTCGGGTAGCCTGTAGCGGCCCTTGGCCAGGATGGCGTGAAACGAGAAAACCAGGATGACCGTCGCCAGGATCCCTTTGACGATCGACTCGGAAACGGCGGTCAGCAGCAACAGACCAAGGGGAATGCCGAACAGCGTCGAAAGGATGAGCCGTCCCGCGCTGCCAAAGTGAACGCTGCGCCAGTCGAGAATCAAGACGACAAACGCGATGGTGATCGAGACAAGTACGGCGATCGGCGCGGCTTGATCCACCGGCATCAACAAGGCGAGAAGCGGGACGGAGAGCAGCGCTTCGCCGAAGCCCAGCGCGGAGCGGACGATGCTTGCGACGAGCAGAATCGCGATAACCGGCAGCAGAATTCCGTCGGTCATCAGTAGATGGTCCAGACGCCGGGGGTGAGCAGTTCGAGCAAGTGGTTGTCGGGGTCGCGGAAGTAGATGCTTTGGCCGCCGCGCGGCCATTGCACGCGGCTGACGATCGCGACGCCCGCAGTTGCGAATCTAGTTTCCCACACGGGGAGCTCCTCCCGGTCGATGGAGAAACCGATATGCATCTGGCCGGAGGCATCATGACCTGGAATCATGCCGCCGGGAATTTGTGTGTCCTGGTTGGAGGCTCCGCGAAGGAAGAGCAGTAGGACGTGACGTCCTGCGACGTCAAGGGCGCAGAGGCGCTGGTCGGAGAAAAGCGGTTCGAGGCCGAGGACTTCCGTGTAGAAGCGGCGGGCGCGTTCCAGGTCATCGACGTAGAGGGAGGTTTCCTTGAGGTCGTTAAGGCGGGCCATAAGGAGAGTTTATGACCCGCGCGCCGCTCCTCCCCTGCTCAGGACTTGAGAATCAGGTCCTGCTTGATGGAGAGGCCAAGACCCGGTTTGTCGGGCAGTTGGAGGTAACCGTCCGAGCCGACCAGGGGCGGGTCTTCCATGATGAAAAAGCCGTTCTTGTAATCGCCGACGGGCTCTTCGTGCTGCAGCTCCGCGTAGGGCGCGTTGGGGAAGGCGCCGACAAGGTGAAACTGGCAGAAGGTGCCCAGAGCGCGATCGCCATTGTGCGGGATGCAATACTTGCCCATCGACTCGGCGATCACCGCGGACTTGCGCGCATTATTGACGCCTGAGGCCATGATCTCGGGTTGAATGATATCCAGGCAGCCGCGTTCGAGCAGTTCGCGGAACTCGTGCAGGCCATAGTTGAACTCGGCGCCGGCTATATACATGTCGCACTGGCGGTTGAGCTCGGCCAGATGGTCATAGTCGTAGCGCGGCAGCGGCTCCTCAAGCCAGTACATGCCCATCTCCTGGTAGGCGCGAGCGGTTTCGAGAGCTCGTTTAAAGTCCCAGACCACGCCGGTGCTATGGAAGGTCACGCCGGCCATGTTGGCATCGGCCGTCAGCACCCAGTCGTCGCCGACGGCCTTTCTAGTCAGCTCGATCATGCGTATGTCGTCGCGCATCTCCGGGAAGCGGCAGCGGAACTTGATGGCGTGCCAGCCCTCGGAATGTAGCCGGGCGGCGCGCTCGGCGCGTTCTTCCGGTGTACTCAAGGCCATCAGGCTGGCGTAAGGCTTGATGCGGCCCTTGGTTCCGCCCCAGAGCTTCCACAGCGGCTGTCCGCTGGCTTTGCCGATGAGGTCCCATAGGGCGACTTCGACGGCGGCGCCGCCGCGCTCGCGTCCGGCATTGACGACTGTGGAGAGCCGCTCGATGTCGAAGGGATCCGCGCCGACAACTAGGTTCTTGTAGCCGGCAAGCAGCGATTCATCGAAGCCCGGGCCGATGCCGATCAAACCCTGATCGGTGTGCACTTCGCAAAAGGAGCCTCCTCCCAAGCGATAGTTGCGGGGACGCATGTTGAAGTCGATGTAGGAACCGAGTTCCTTGACCACTTTCAGGCGTACCAGACGAAGATCGGTGACCTTGAAATTCACGCCCTTGAGCCGGGGAATGACGGCGAGCGGCGGCAGGGCCTTGAGCAGGTCCCTTCGGGAGAACTGGCCTTTGAGCATGGAAACTCCTTGGAATGTGCTGCCACATTCTAGCCCAGCTGCGTTAGATCCGCGTCGCTGGGGGCGGGTTTGGCGGCTAACGAGATGCCGGTGATGACGGCGGCGAGCCCGAACCAAAGGCGGGCGGTCAACTGCTCGCCGAAAAACAGAGCGCTGAGAACGAGGCCAGACATCGGCGTGGTGAACGAGAACACCGAAATGCGTCCCGGCGAGTGCGCTTTGAGCAGGCGCACCCAAAGGACGAGGGCGAGGCCGCCCACGATGAAGCCTTGGTAGAGGATGGCGGTAATCGCCTTCCAGTCGAAGGGACCGCGAACCGAGTCGCCAATGAGCCAGCCGCCTAGGGCGAAGCAGGGAATGCTGAACAGCACTTGCCAGAAAACGGCGCGAGTCGACGGCATCGACTGCACGATGCGCTGGATGTACACGGTACGCACGCCGACAAGGAATGAGGAAACGATGACGACCCAGTTACCAAGCAGCGGTTCCGGAGCTAGGGCGGCGTCCGGACGTCCAAAGGCGACCCAGGAGACGCCGGCGAAGGCAACAGCTAGCCCTAGCATGCGCCGCGGGGTGAGCCGGTCGGCGGCTATGAAGAAGTGAGCGATCAAGTTAGCGAAGATTGGATTGGTGTTGATCAGCGTGACGGCATACGCCGGGGAAGTCAGGTCCGCTCCCCAATGCAGCAAAGCGATCTGCGAGGTGTACATGACGCCAAGCAGGACGAGTTGGCGTCGGTCTGCGGGCTCGGGCCACAGACGGATCCCTGCGGATCGGGCGTAGATGCCGACGGCGATCGCACTGACCGACATACGTGCGAAGGCGGTCCACAGCGGCGCGACGGCGGCCAGAGCGAATTTGATGGCTACCTGATTGCCGCCGCGCGAGATGGAGACGGCAATGGCGAGTAAGGCCGCGCTCCAAGAGATGGGCTTGGCCGTGTGGGGGTCGGGAGGCACGAGGAAGGTTTCAGGATAGCGGGCAAGCGGGCACGTTAATCTAGAAGCACCCGCCATGAACAAGCTGCTGGCTGCTAATCGCGGCGAAATCGCCATACGTATTCTGCGCGCCGCGACGGAGTTGGGCCTCCGCACGGCAACGATCTATTCGCAGGAAGACCGGTTGAGTTTGCATCGCTTCAAGGCCGACGAAGCGTACTTGATAGGCCAGGGAAAGGGTCCGGTCGCAGCTTACTTGGACATTGACGGCATTGTCGCCTTGGCCAAGGAGCATGACGTCGACGCCATCCATCCGGGTTATGGATTCCTCTCCGAGAACCCCGCCCTAGCCCGAGCCTGCGCCGAGGCAGGCATCAAATTTGTCGGGCCGACGCCGGAATTGTTGGACGGGCTAGGAGACAAACTCGAAGCCAAGAAGCTGGCGACGAAGGCCAATGTGCGTGTCGTGCCGGGCACGGACGACCCAGTCGACGACACCGATGAAGCGGCACGGATCGCGAGAGAAATCGGCTTCCCGGTGATTGTGAAGGCGGCCTTCGGCGGCGGCGGACGAGGCATGCGGGTGGTCGAGTCTGAGGAGGACTTGAAGGACAAGATCGCCGAGGCGCGGCAGGAAGCCGCATTGGCCTTCGGCAACGGCGCGGTATTCGTTGAGCGGTTCGTCAAACGGGCGCGGCACATCGAAGTGCAAATCTTGGCCGATGCGCATGGCGAGGTGATGCACCTGTTTGAGCGCGATTGCTCGGTGCAGCGGCGTCATCAAAAGGTGGCGG
>CAZYOX010000347.1:0-4615 GCA_964649285.1 uncultured Bryobacterales bacterium
GCAGGCGAAGATCCGATCGGCCGCAAGCTGTTCTTGGGACCCGACGATCGCCGCTCCACTTGGACGATCATCGGCATTGTGGGCGATATCCGCGTCCAGGGACCTAGTGCGGACCCACCTTCCACGGTCTATCGCTGCATCTGCTACGGCGATCCGCGCATTTCCCGGGCCGGCTTCATCGTTCAAACGCCGACGGATAGGAACAGCGCCGCTCGCCTTGCCGCTGAGCAAGTGCGCGCTTTGGACCCGGATCAGCCGATCTTCGACGTGCAATCGATGGAAGCGCGCCGGGATAGGGCGTTAGCACCCAGCCGTTTTGCCCTCATTCTGGCGGGGGCCTTTGCGGCCGTCGCGATCCTGTTGGCAGCAGTAGGAGTCTACGGCGTCCTTTCGTATCTTGTCGCCCGCCGCACGCGTGAGATCGGCCTCCGCATCGCCCTAGGCGCGCAGTTAAAGGACGTCCTTGTTCTGGTCATGGCCGAAACTGGAGCTATCGCCGGCGGCGCTGTCGTGCTCGGACTCGCTGGAGCATGGGCGCTCACGCGCTACTTGAGCTCGATGCTTCACGGGGTAAGTGAACTTGATCCTGCTACTTTTCTCTTGACCCCGCTGCTGCTCATGCTTGTGGTTCTAATCGCCGTTGCGGGCCCATCCCGTCGCGCTGCAACGATCGAACCCATCACCGCCCTGCGCGAAGAGTAGCAATGTTAAGTTTTGATGAGAACGCGATGCGGAAGTGGATCCGATGGAGCCTCTCGCTCTTGAGACAAACAATCGTGTGCCTGCTCACTGTCGTCTCGACCGCCGCAAGCGCGCAAGAAGCTGACTTCGTTTCCGTCGAGGGCATTAACCTGGAATACATCGACTGGGGCGGCGGAGGCCGCCCGATCGTGCTGATACCTCCCGGTTGCGACACGGCTCACGTCTACGGAGATATCGGCCCTCTACTGGCACGAAGTTATCGTACGCTCGCCTTCACGCAGCGGGGCTGCGGCCAGTCGGATCATCCAGAGTCAGGTTACGAGATTGATGAGTTGGTGGACGAGATTGCGGGCTTCTTAGCAGTGCTCGGCCTAGAGAAGGCAGTGCTAGCCGCCGCATCGAGCGGCGGCGGTAAGATCACGCGATTCGCCGAGCGATACCCCCAGCGTGTTGAGAAACTGATCTACTTTGACACGATCTACCGCTACATTTCTCCCTCGATTGAAGAAGAGTTTGGCAAGGCTATCGCTAGTCTCGTCGGAGGGCAGCCCCACGAATCCTTCGACCTAATGCGCTCATCGGAGCGGTTGTGGGAACTCGGGTCCTGGTCCGATGCTCGCGAGAAGAATCTGCGTGAGGTCTACGCAGCCCGAGCCGACGGTTCCCTGCAGGGAACTAGCTCCCCGGCCTGGCTCGACGCCTTCAGGCTCGACAACGCCGAAGAGCGCTATGTGTCCACGAGGATTGAGCACGAGGCTCTCATGATATTTGCCAAAGACCTAGACCGTTACCGGACCCTTCAATTTGATCGGGAGACGCGGGACCGGTTGGCCCCGATAGCCGACGAGATGATCAAGGGCCGCAATCTTCAGATCGAAGACTTCCGAAGCAACGGGCCGCACATCCGAATCATCGAACTAGAGAACACAGGCCACTACGTCTTCGTTCATCGGCCAGGCGTGATCGTTCGCTTGATCGAAGAGTTTGTCCAATAGCTTCCAGATTACCTTCGCGGAGGGCAGGGCTATTTCGAACGCTCTGGGCTCGGTCCCAGCTCCATCTGCTGGTTGTCCATGCTCTGCATCTCACGTTGGAGGTCTTGACAATAGGCTGCCAAATACATACCGTTAGCTCGCCGGTCCCGAGACTCTGCAGTGCCGCGACGTCCCGCTCTTTCGATTATTCCCGCGCTTCTGTTGGGGATGCTTTTAATCGTCCCCACGGCCGCCCGCGCGCAGCCGGAGCCGGCATCATGCCAGCCAACCGTGACAGGCCAAATAGACCTTGTCCCTACCGAGAGCAGCGTACTTCACAACCAACGGTTCCTACGTGTTTGGGTACCGCCCGAATATTCGGACCCCAGCGCCGCAGAGAAGCAGTACCCGGTGCTGTATGTGACGGACGGCGACCTTCTCTTCGGCGATTGCCCATACGGCTTCAAGGCGCCTGACTGGGGGGTAGATGAAACATTGACGGCGCTGATAGCGCGGGGCGCCATCCCACCGATGCTTGTCGTTGGAATCGATACGGTGGCTCGCGAGTACGAATTGCCCCCGTATCGAAACCCATTCTTTCTTCAAAACGCGCCAGAGCCGATTGGCAAGCGATTTCCGGATTTTCTGGCCCAGGACGTAGTCCCGGTTATCAACAAGCGTTACCGTGTGGCGGCAGGGCCGCAGGCAATCGGCGGCTGGTCCTACGGCGCGAGTGCCGCGCTTTGGGCGCTGATGATGAGGCCGGACCTATTCGACGTAGGCCTGTTGGAAAGTCCACCGCTCGGCATCGGCAACGGCCAGTTGTTGCGCGATACCGAGCACTTGCTCGTGGCGCCGAGCAAAACTTTCATTGGCGCCGGCGATAGCGAGTTCGGCACTGACGCCGAGAATCGCGGGTATCTCAAAGCTCTCGGAGTTCTCGAGCAGAATCTCAGGGGGGCGCTTCAGAAACCATCGCAGGTCAAGACCGTAATAACGCCCGGAGCCAAGCATTCCATCGGTGCGAGTTCGCAGCGGCTTGAGGAGGCAATACTGTTCCTCTTCGCGAAGTGATCTCAGGACTACCGATCAATAGATCCGCTCGTCGCGGCGTGGTCTGCGGTAGGGGTTTTCGAGGAGTTTGCGGGCCTCTTCTTGAGCGTTTTGGGTGTCGTCGCGCGTACGAATGGCGAGTTGATATTCGTTGACCGCGCGCTCGCGCTGGCCGGTGATGTCGAAGATGCGTCCTAGGTGGATGTGCGACCAAACGATAGTCCACTCGGGCTCTTGATCGCCGTTGAGCGCCTCGCGGAACTCATTGGCGGCCGACTGGTAGTTGTTTTGCGCGAAGAAAACCTCGGCGATGCGGTAGTGGGCCAGCGAGCTGTAGCGGTTGATGTCGAGCGCGTCCTGATACTTCTGCAAAGACTCGGTGTAGTAGCCAAGCCCGTAAAGCTGCTCGCCTTGGCGAATGGCGACCTTGACCCGAATGTCGTCGTCGTAACGGAGGATGACGTGGTGGGGGTCTAGGATAACGCGTTTGGGTTTACCGAATGCCTCGACCGTGTAATCGGACGACGTGCCGCTGACCTCAACGGTGCGGTACTCGGGCTCGCCTTCGGTTTGGATTTCTAGCTCCACCGGCATGCGGAATGTATCCATGTCCTGCATCACCTTGCCGAGAACCTGGAACCCTTTGCCGCCGCCAAGACGGTAGATGGTGTACTCCTGCTTGAATTCAGGCGTCTCCGTGGATTCGATCCATTGCAGGAAGAAAGACTGCAAGTCACGGCTGCTGACTTGCTCGGCGATCTCTTGCACGTCAGCCGTGACCGCGGACTTGAAGGTGAACTTCTCTACCAACTGGCGCATCATGGACGCGAACGGCTCATCGCCGAGCATCCAATGGAGCATGTGCAGGACCATCGCTCCTTTGGCTCCAGCCAGCGCCTCAATCTCGGGCGAGAAGGGCGGCAGGCGGTCGGATTGAATGATCGGAATGTCCGTGTAGGTCAGCGCTTCCACACGCGTTTCTTGAATCGCCTGATCAAAGGCCTCCTCGCCGAGCGAATGGCGAATCTCCAGCAGGGCGGAGTACCAAGCAAAGCCGTAGTCGAGCCAAATGTGACTGCGGTTGCCAGGATTGACCATCGTCCGCCACCACTGGTGAGCGACCTGCCGCGCCAGCAGACGGCGATTGAGCGTATTGCGCATGCCGTAGGGGCTGAGGAAAATCAGGCCCGGCGCGGCATAGCCGTCGGGAGAATACTCGCCGCTTTCGACGAACGTAAGCGAACCGGAATAGGGCGGCCCGAACAAGTCCTTGTAGAAGGTGACCATTTCGCCGGCCGCTTCACCGTACTCGCGAGCTAGGCTTTCGTCGATGCTCTTCATGTAAAGGCTCATAGCGCCGTTTTCCGTCGAAACGCTAAGCGGGTCCCCCTTGACGATGCCGACCGAACCAGGGAAAGAGTCTCGGGTGAAATCGAATGTGAAACGGGCGCCATTGGGCGTCTCCGAACGCAGGCCCGAACCGCTTCCGACGACCGCATAGCCGACGGGAACTTCCATCTTGATGTTCGCCTTGAACTGGTCGGCTTCAAAGCCGTTGACCGGGAACCACCGCGCCGGATAAAGCAGCCAGCCGCCATCGGGGGTCAGATTGGCGAGATCGACTCCTTCCACCGGCGAGCCTTCATAACCTTTAAGCTGACCGGAGTACGTGAAAGTCAGTTGGACCTCTTGGCCGTCGGAGAGGGCCGGGGAGAACGGTACGCGAATAGTGAAATCGGGCTCGTAGCGGGAGCCGGAAAGGACCGCGCCGGAAGCATCGGTAATCTGGGTAACGTCGAGGTCGTTGTGCAGCTCAAAAATGGCTTCTGTGACGCTCTCGCGAGCAACGAAACGGACTGTGGCTGTGGCCTGCAGAGTCTGCGACG
>CAZYOX010000348.1:0-4582 GCA_964649285.1 uncultured Bryobacterales bacterium
TGGTGGATCCGCCAGGCGATCACCCGCGCGATTGCCGATCAGTCGAGAACGATCCGCATCCCGGTGCATATGAATGAGTCCATGAACAAGTTCCTGCGGGCGTCGCGCGAACTGGAAAAAGAATTCGGGCGTGCGCCGACGAACGAGGAAATCGGCGAGCGGATGGAGATTTCCCCCGAGAAGGTCCAGAAGCTGAAAACCATCTCGCGCGATCCCGTATCGCTCGAAACCCCGGTAGGACGCGATGGCGAATCGGCTCTCGGCGACCTGCTCGAAGACAAGTGGGTCGGGTCGCCGGTCGACGCCGTCATCGACTCGAACGTCCGCGGCGAAACCGCCGACGTGCTCAAGACGCTTTCTCCCAAAGAGGAGAAGGTGATCCGCATGCGCTTCGGCATCGGTTGCGACCGCGAACATACGCTAGAGGAGATCGGGCATGAGTTCACGGTGACCCGCGAACGAATTCGCCAGATTGAAGCGAAGGCCCTGCGGGCGTTACGCGGCCCGGATCGGGCCCGCCGCTTGAAGGCTCTGATGGCGGCGGTAAACGTCTCAGAAGACTACGCTTCCAAGCCCAGATAATCATACAAACGCGCCGGCAATCCGGCGCGTTTTTACTTCGAAATAGGTCACTACTCCTAGGAATCTTGGAGCTATGCTCCGTTCTATTGCTGTCCTACGGAGGTCTACGATAGTCGCTTGTCCGGTACTGCGCCTCGAGACGAGAGTTCTCTCTCGGTGATCATTCCCGCCTACAACGAGGAGGCCCGGTTGCTTCCGACGCTGGAACGAATTGCGGACTACCTGTCTTCAGCCGGGTTTTCGTCCGCGGAGATCCTCGTGGTCGACGACGGCTCCAAAGACGGTACGGCCGCGTTGGTACGCCAGGCGGCGTTGCGGCTGGAGCGGCCCGGCTTGGCCGTTCGCCTCGTCTCCAACCAGGGGAATCGGGGCAAGGGCTATAGCGTGCGAAACGGCATGCGCAAATCGACAGCGGACTGGGTGCTGTTTAGCGACGCAGATCTGTCCGCGCCGATTGAGGAGTTCGACAAACTTTGGCAGGCTGTTGAGCAAGACGGCGTCGACGTTGCGATCGGCTCGCGGGCGTTGGACCGTTCGCTGATTGGCGAGCGGCAACCTCTGTTTAGGGAGGTTTCGGGCCGGATTTTCAATCTAGCGGTGCGCATCGTGACGCGCCTGCCGTTCGCCGACACGCAATGCGGCTTTAAGCTATTCTCGCGCAAGGCAACCGATTTGGTCGCCGCCAAGCAACTGGTAGAGCGCTTTGGGTTCGACGTCGAGCAACTCTATCTAGCCCGGCATTTCGGCTTCAGGATCCAGGAAGTACCGGTGCGTTGGAACGATGTGGAGGGTACCAAGGTGAGTGCGCTGTCGGGCGTGAACGCATTTGTCGATGTCGCACGGGTACGTTGGAATTCGCTGTCCGGCAAGTATCGCTAAATCCGCCGCTTGCTTCCCTTGGCCATTCCTGCGGACAATGCCGGACTGGCGCAATGCTCCGTTCCTACCTCATCGTTTACCCGGCTCTGGCGGCTTATATCACGATCGCAACGCTGATCTTCGTCCCTTTGACGTGGGTGATCCGGGATATCCGCCCGATCTACTGGGCGTCGCGCCAGGGCATACGGCTTGCGATGCTGCTGTCGGGAGTGCAGGTGGACACGGTCGGACTCGACAAGGCGTGGAGCCAAAAGACAGCCGTTTTCGTCTGCAATCACGTCACGAACCTTGACCCGGCGGCTTTGTTCTTCAAGCTCCCCCGCGTGGCCGTGATCTTGAAGAAAGAGCTGGGCAGAATCCCGCTGTTGGGCTACGTGATGAAGATGGGAAGCTTCATTTACGTGGACCGATCCGCGAGTAATTCTCGCCACAAGGCCATGGAAGAGGCGGTTCGTACTCTGCGTAGCGGGATCTCGCTGCTGATCTTCCCCGAAGGCACGCGCAGCAGGACGGGACAAATGCTGCCCTTCTCGCCTGGGGCGTTCACCATGGCGATTGAGGCAGGCGTACCCATCGTGCCGATTGTCATCGAAGGGGCGCGAGAACTGATGCCTCCGGGAACACTGCGGATTAAGCCAGGGCGGCTGAAGCTGACGTTTCTCGATCCCGTCGAGACCATGGGACTCGCCGCCAGCGATCGTCAGACGCTCATGGAACAAGTGCGCGGGCGTATGGAGGCGGTGCTCGCCGCCTCCGCTTCGGCGCATTAGGCGAACGGACCGGCGTCGTCGGCCGAAGGGCCGTAGATCGACGGTACCGGAATGTCGTTCAACCGCAGGTAAACGCTCAACTGCCCTCGGTGATGAATGATATGGCTGACGACGAAGGCGTGCAAACTCGCGATTCGCGGCATCGACACCACGGTTTGGCCGCCGTACTTGAAAGTCCAAGAGCCCCGCAAAGTTTCGTCGCTGACGGAGGCGATGGCAGTGTGAGCGGCCGCAACAGCCTTGTCGAATACGACCAACAGTTCCTCGGTCGTCTCCGCATCGTGGACTTCGCGGGGCTTGCCGCCGGGAGGCGCGATGTCGAACTCCTCGGTGTCAATGATGGTGTTCGTCCAGCTAACCATGTCAGCGATGTGCGAGGAAAGGCGGCCCATGGCCATCGACTTTTCGTGGGGTTTATAAGCCATCTTGTCGGCTGGCACATTTGCTAGGCAGCTACGGGTGAGCTGCATCTCATGATCGAACTGCGGCAAGAAAGTCTCACTAATGCTCAAGATCTTGTCTCCTCTAAACAAAGGATTCTATCAGCGCAGGATGGCCGCGACGCGACCATCTTGGCGGACAGATTCCCTTCTTCTGGCCGGACAGCCGCTGCCGGCTTGAATACCGACTCAAGGGAAGCGACACAGGTGCGTCGGCCCGGTTGACGGAATGCTACACTGAGCTTTCCCGGCCTTCTCCGCGCGATGAAATTCGGCGTTGTTATTTTCCCCGGCTCGAACTGCGATCACGACGCCTTATACGCGATCGAGCGAAATCTTGGCGAGCAGGCCGTCGGGATCTGGCATCAGTCTGAGGACCTTGAAGGTTGCGACGTTATCGTGCTGCCGGGCGGGTTTTCTTACGGCGACCACCTGCGGGCAGGGGCGATTTCGCGGTTCTCGCCAGTGATGGGTGCGGTGCGGCGTTTCGCCGACTCGGGCGGGCTGGTGATGGGGATCTGCAACGGCTTTCAGGTGCTGGTCGAATCGCACTTGTTGCCGGGAGCGTTGATCCACAACCGCGGCTTGAAGTTCTCCTGCAAGACGGTCCTCCTGCGGGCCGAGGCGCAGGATTCTCCGTTCACTTCTCTTTGCGATCCGCGCCGGCCGTTGGAAGTGCCCATCGCTCACGGCGAGGGCTGCTATTTCGCGGACGATGCAACTCTGGATACCTTGGAGCGTGAGAACCGCGTCGCATTCCGCTATGTGGATGAGAACGGGGAAGCGACAGACGCAGCGAACCCGAACGGTTCGGCCCGGAACATCGCCGGCATCCTCAACGAAGGCAGAAACGTAATGGGCATGATGCCCCATCCGGAAAGGGCCGCTGACCCCGCGATGGGGTCCGAAGACGGACTTTCGATTTTCCGTTCAATTGTTTCGGCGTCCGTCGCTGCACGATAAGCAATGATGCCCACCATCTCGCCCCAAGTCGTCAAGGAGCACGGACTGACGACGGACGAATACGACCGGATTCTCGAGCGACTCGGACGAGAGCCGACCATCACGGAGCTCGGAATCATCAGCGTGATGTGGAGTGAGCATTGCTCCTACAAGTCGTCGCGCGTACACCTGAAGAAGCTGCCGACCAAGGGGGAAAAGATCTTGGTGGGGCCAGGCGAGAACGCAGGCATCATCGACATCGGCGGCGGTTGGGCGGCGGCGTTCAAGATCGAGTCGCACAATCACCCGAGCTTCATCGAACCGTTCCAGGGGGCGACGACGGGCGTCGGCGGTATCCTGCGAGACATTTTCACCATGGGCGCCCGGCCAATTGCGGCGATGGATTCGCTGCGTTTCGGCCCGCTCGATGACCCCAAGACCGGCGTCAAGAGCCGCCACATTGTAGAGGGTGTGGTCGGCGGCGTCGGCAACTACGGCAATTGCTTCGGCGTGCCAACCGTCGGAGGCGAGACGGTGTTCGAACCGGGCTACAGCGGTAATCCGCTGGTGAACGCATTCGCTCTGGGCATCTTCCGCGCCGACCAAATTTTCTTCGGTCAGGCAAGCGGCGTAGGCAACCCGGTGATCTACGTCGGGGCAAAGACCGGCAAGGACGGCATTAAGGGCGCGTCGATGGCATCCGAAGAGTTCAGCGCGGACTCGGAGGCCAAACGGCCCAACGTACAGGTCGGCGATCCTTTCTTGGAGAAGCTGTTGCTTGAGGCTTGTCTTGAGGCAATGCAGACCGGAGCCATCCTGGGTATTCAGGACATGGGCGCCGCCGGGCTGACCTGCTCCACCTGCGAGATGGGCGGCAGAACAGGCGCCGGCGTCGAGATCGATCTCTCGCTGGTGCCGCAACGCGAATCGGACATGACGCCCTACGAGATCATGCTGTCCGAGTCGCAG
>CAZYOX010000349.1:0-4571 GCA_964649285.1 uncultured Bryobacterales bacterium
TTGGACGAGGCGACAGTAAGCATTTCGCGGGAGGCGTCAACGCCAAATGCTTCCGTGCCCGCTCCCAAGGCGGCGGCAAGCCAACGTCCTGAACCCGTGGCCAGGTCAAGTACACGCTGACCTGGTTTGAAGGTCAAGCTACGCTGAACGGCCCGTTGCTCAAGGGCGAGCAACGGGTTTGGGGAGGCCTCATAGGTCGCGGCCCATTTGGAGAACCCGACCGCGGCGGGTAGGGTGGTCATAGGCTCTCCCATCGGGGCTTGCGCAATGCGATGAAGCGCTGCGCCCACGCCAACTCGAACGGGAAGCTGTAGAACCCCAACGCGTAGCGCCAGCTGCTGAGCGCTTTGAGCAAGAGGCGGCCCCAATTGGGTAGGCGAATGTCTTGAATGGTGGGCTGGTGCGAATTGACGACCAGCTCAAAGTTGTCGATTCGACGCTTGATTCGAGGCGGCAGCCAAGGCAGTTGGGGGTTGTTGCGGGTCGTGTAGTTCAGCCAGCGATCGGTCGCCCATTCGTCAGGAGTGCTAGGGAATTCAATCTTGCCGTCTATGTGGCCGTACATGCCGTCCGGGTGCGGTGTCGGCGTGTAGTGCTGAACGATGATTTCGGCCTCGGGGTTGACGCGCTTGATTCGTCGAATGAAGCGAATAGTGGCGGCGGTCTCGCTGTCGGGGGACTCCGGATTTCCGAGCACGAAGGAGAATTCCGGGACGATGTCGAACTTGCGGATGCGCGCGGCCAGTTCCAGCGTTTGGTCGGTGGTGATGCACTTGTTCATCTGCACCAGCGCTTCGTCGGAACCGGACTCGGCGCCGAAGAAAATCATCTTTGCGCCTGAGCGCCGAATTTCTCGCAAGGCGTCGTCGGAATAACGCAAGAAGGCGTCGATGCGCCCTTCCGCCCACCAGCGAAGTCTCAAAGGTGCAATTAGCTGGGCTTGACGCAGCGCCCGGCTTTCGTTCAAGAAGAAGTTGTTGTCGTAGAACTGGACGGCATCGATGTCGTAGTTGTGTTGAAGGCGACTCAGGGCTTCCGCGGTTCTCTCGGGCGTTTCCCCCTTCTGGCGTCCGTCGAAGATCGGTACTACGCCGCAAAACTGGCAACGATAAGGGCACCCTATGCTCGCGTGATGGACCGCGGTGCGGCGGCCGAGATAGGTTGGCAACAGATAGTCTTCGGCCTTGCCGAGGCGATGATACGGCAGTAGTGGGAGGTCGTTGGGAGAGCGCAGCGCCCGCGCTGGATTGTGGACGTGCTGTCCCTGTGCGTCGGTGAACGAGAGGCCTTGAACACTGGCCAATCTGCGATGGCCGCGGAGGGCAGCGAGCAACTCCAAAATCGTCTCCTCGCCCTGGCCGCGAACCGCGTAGTCGACATAGTCGGCGTTGAGCGTCGCGTCGGTGTAGATCGAGGGGAAGTAGCCGCCCCATACGATCGGGACGCCTGGATGGGCTTGGCGAAACTTGCGGCACGCCTCGATCGCCGCGACCATTTGCGGGCCAGGCATGACGGAGACGGCCAGCAGTTCGACGTCCCCATCGACCGCCAGGCGGTTCAGTGTGGCTGAAGGCTCCGGCTCGAGATTACCGTCGACAATGGCATAATCTTCGACGCCTTCGAGCACGGAGGCGATCGAAAGAATTGCCAGCGGAAAGCGGCGGTTGCTGGGCTTGACCGCGCGGGGATGGAACAGGAGGTTCATGCCTGTCCGAACCTTCCGGAAAGAATGACGAAGCGCGACGGGGGGCGTCGGCCTTGGAGTTTGGCTTTGAGGGGCCGCAGCGCCCACTGCCAGCCGTACCAGGGCTCGTCGATCTGAAGGCGCAGGTCGAACTCGCGGCGGAGCCGATCCAGAGTCTCGTTATCAAGGTATTCGATGCTGCTCAGGGCCTCAGAGCGAAAGCCGTGCTGTTGCGCGAAGAACTGTTGCCGTTCTTCGCGCATGCGCTCACCCCATTCGCGGCGGCGGTACAGCGGCGTGTCCATGATGACGAGCAATCCTTCGGGCGCAAGGCATCGGCGAACGGAGTTGAGGGTTCGGCTGTAGTCGGAGGAGTAGTGAAACGAAGAGTTGAACACGGCGACGTCGAAAGACCGTGCGCGGAACGGCAAGTGATCGAATTCAGCCTCTACGCCCGCAAGAGGGACTTTGTAGTGCCGGAGCGCACCTAGACCATCCAGTGCGTCCAGGAAGATGTCTAGGGCGACGACGCGGTGGCGGCGCCGTGCGAGGCGATGCGAGAGCCAGCCGTTGCCAGCGCCGAGATCGAGGATGCTCAGCGGTTTTGCGGCTTGCCTTTCGAGCGGCGAGAGAATGCGCTGTTCGAAATAGCGAAAGCTGCACGCGCGAATTCGCCATTGGCCGGCGTTTGGGGTCGACGGTTCCACATCGGGCAGAGACCGGTAATAGGCGGAGTCGGCGGACCCTCGTCCCTCGGCCGCCCGAATCTTGGCGTAATCCGCGAGGAATCGTTGTCGGGCGACACCGTTCGTCATGCTGCCCTCCTGAAAACCAGCAGATGGTGGTCTGCGATACTTCGACCGAATGAGGTTGCGGCGAGTCGCCGATCCAGACGCTCAGCCACCACCATCCACCGATGGCTGAACGCGGGGACGAAAGAGGGGGGCAAAAGGATCCCGATACCGCAGTCAGTCTCTAGTCGGAAGTCATCGCCGAGCGCCGCGCGGACTTCGTTTGCAGAGTAGTAGCGAACACGCACACCGATCGCGGCTTCATTCGTGCCGCCGAGGCGTCGCACGCTTTTGCGCCATTCACCATGGAGGGCAAGATAGAGCGTCTCCCAAAGGCAAAACCGGTTGAGCAGGCACAGTACGGCGATTCCTCCTGGACGAACAAGACGCCGAAGCGCTTGGCCAGCGACATTGAGATCGCGGACACAGTTCATCGCGCCGAAGTTCGACAACGCGAGGTTGTAAGCCGTATTGAGTGAGCCCGATTCTTCAATTAGCCTGACTTGTGCGCGGATGCCTTTCGCGCACGATCGCGCAACCATTTGCGGCGAAGCATCGATTGCGTCAACCTCGACGCCGGCGCGCAGGAGTCGAAGTGCGTCCTCGCCGGTTCCGCAGCCCAAGTCGATGGCTCGCATCCCCGGGGTCAGAAGCGGGCCGAGCGTTGCCCATACCGCCTCGCGCTGAGCTCTGCCCGCGGGCGCGAGCGTCCATACGTGGTCGTAGGTCTCGGCCAGGCCATCAAAAGCGGTTGCTGCAGAGTTCACGCTTCCACCTCGGTGCAGGCCGCGTAGAGCGAGGCACGCGATGCTGCGATCGCCGCCAGGTCAGGCTGATCCGCCATCTCGGCGCGCAACAAGGCATCGGCGTGCTGGTAGAAATTGCGAGAGGGGCGGCCGACGATGAATCCGTCACGATCTGTCGAGCTACGCCAATCCGTCGGGCGGACCAATTTCGACTGAACCTGCGTGTGGTAAGGGGTGCCTTTGATCGGATAGGAGACGGTCGTAAAGAAAACGTCGGGCCGACATTGCTTGAGGTGCGCGATGGTGGCTTCGATGTCGCTGAGCCGCTCGCCCTCATAGCCCCACATCAAAAACATCCCTGTCTGGATGCCGCGTTGTTTGAAGAGCGCTACGGATTCGCGCACTTGTTGGACCTTGACTCCGCGCTGCATCGCGTCGAGGATGCGCTGGGAGCCGCTTTCGGAGCCTATCCAAACCCGCAGGCAGTTCAACTCGGCCATCAGGTCGGCGACTCGGGGGGTGACCCGATCTGCGCGCGTGATGCACTCGAACGGGATGCGTAAGCCCCGGCTCCGCATCTCCGCTGCATATTCCTCAAGCCAGCCGTGGTGAATCGTGAAAACGTCGTCGGCGATCCAGATCATGTCTAGGTTGTAGACGGTGACCAGCGATTCGATCTCATC
Organism: uncultured Bryobacterales bacterium; assembly: GCA_964649285.1. Lineage (GTDB taxonomy): Bacteria > Acidobacteriota > Terriglobia > Bryobacterales > UBA6623 > CAMPKL01. The sequence goes on from CAZYOX010000349.1 coordinate 3,905, forward strand.
CACGACGGCCTTTGGGGTGCGGCGGCGGTGCGTGTGGCCGTAGACCGAGTGTGAACACCAGGCACAGGTGTAGGGACAACCTCGCGCCGTTATTACGGAAAGCGAGCTCTTGCCGTGGTGCTCGCGCCACGTCGAAAGATAACGGCTGATATCGATGCGGTCGCGATCGGGCCATGGTTGAGCGTCGAGATCCGGCAAGAGTTCCGCCGGCCCGGTGCGGACTAGACGACCGCTCTTGTTGCGGAATACCAATCCAGGAATGCTTCGCCACGCCTCACGCGCAAAGCCAGCCGCCATGAGTCGTCCCAAAGCGATCTCGCCCTCGCCGGCCACGATCAAGTCAGCGCCGGCTGAGAGGAATTGATCAGCGTAGTTGGCCGGCTCAGGACCGCCCAGGACGACCAGCCAACCCGTGCTTTTCGCCCGCTCGATCAGCGAAACGACGTTGCTGCGAGTCAGCAGATTGCCGTAAATACCCAACACGCCCGGGCGGCAGCTTTTCAGCAGATGAGCGAACTCGTCCTTGCTTCCGAACGTTGAGTCGTAAATTTCCGAGTCGAATCCCAACGACCGCAAGTAGGACGAGAGGTAGAGAAGTCCGAGGGGCGGATAGGGCTTCATGATTTGCCGCTCCTTGGGGTCTTCTTGGAGGAAGTAGCCATGGGTC
>CAZYOX010000350.1:0-4570 GCA_964649285.1 uncultured Bryobacterales bacterium
CCTTGGCGTCGACCAGCTTCAGCATCGATTCCTCGACATGTTCGGGATGGACGGTGACTAGCAAAGCCGCCTGGCAGCAGTTCGGGAGCCCGGATTCGTTGCCGGCAGGCAAGGACCGATGAAAATGATGAGCCTCGTCGACCACAAGCACGTGCGGACGGCCGCTGGTTTGATGGAATGACGCCAACTCTTGCAGCAGGCGCTGAAATACTTCCGGGCGGTTTTCCACGCCCACGCCTACGAGATTGATGACGACATTTTGAGAAGGGGACTCAAGCAGTGTGAGGGCCTCGCTGAAATCTGGGTCCGGATCGGCGGCAGCCCAGACCACGGCGCTTTCGATCTCTTCATAATCGCCCTCCGGATCTATGATGCAGAACTGGAAGCGCCGCGAGGTCAAATTGTGGAGGATTCCGGTCGTCAGGGATGATTTGCCGCTGCCCGAGGTTCCGGCGATCATCAGGGTTTCGTCGACCGGATGTATCATCACGCTGCTGCCGTCGGCGCGCAGGCCAAGATGCACGGCCGACCGTTCGATCGGGCCCTTTCGGTTGCGGAAGTCCGATTCAATGAGTTCAGCGATCAGTTCTTCCACGCCGGCGCCGCGGGCGCCCGTGGTGGTCCAATCTACTTTCTGCTGGATGGCCGGCAAGGCGTTGGCGACGGCGACGGAACATCCGCACACTTCCAGAAAGGCGTGGTCATTCTCGGCATCGCCGACGCCCACTGTGTTGTGCGGGGAGAGCTTCAAGCGTTCCAGCGCGGCAAGCAGACCGGACGCCTTGTTGACCCCAGGAGGGAGCACCATGACGGCGCCTTTGTTGAAGATCACCTGCAGCTCGAGTCCCATGTGGCGGATGAGTTCGAGAATCTTTGTTTCGTTCGGATGCCAACTGGCGAGGATGACGCGGCCGACCGAGAGAGGGTCGATACCCTGCTTTCGGATCTCCTCGATGAATTCTTGCGGAGGGGGCTGGCAGAGCGTTATCTCTTCCCCCGAATCAGGGACATAGAGGAGTGCGCCGTTCTCAGCGATGACAGCTTCAAATAGCTGGAGCCGAGGAAAGTCGTACCGCAGGTGATCTAACTGGCGACCCGTCACCAGCAGGAGCCGCCGTCCCGAGTTACGCACCTGTTGGAGCGCCTCCACGGTGCTGGAATGGACCTTGCCGTGCTCCGCGATGGTGCCGTCGTAGTCACACGCCAAGGCGAAGTACTTCATCCCCCGTAGAGTGCGAGTAGAGCGGCGACGTTACGCGGCGGCGCTCGTTGCGAGACTCACTTCGGAGGCGCTTGACCTTCGGGCAAGGGAACAGACTGCATGGTGGCCCGCCAGATGTGGTTGCCGCGCAAGTCGAGCACGCCGCGGCGCAGCACGTCGCGCAGCGTCGTCGTTCGGTGACCATTCTCAAACCGCCCGTCGAACTCCACGGTGCCGATTTCGCGCACGGCCGGAGCGATGCGGTAGAGCGGAATGATGCGTTTGAGCTCGCGAGTAAAGCTCGCCTCGCCGGGCACGAGTTTGCCTTTCGGACGGTCGAGGGCGGCGGACGGGTTCTCTGTGAGAAACCGGTTCCAGGTGACGGTTCGTCGAATGTCCCGCTCAATGGCCCGGCGCAAGAGCGTGGTGAAGGTGGTAATGCCGGTCTCGAGGAAGTTGAAGACCTGATTGCGGTCGTCGGCCGAGAGCGGATCGGTCACAGTGAGAGGATCCAGTTCAATAGAGACGACATGCGAACACGAGGAATCGATGGCCAAGTGAATAGGGCTATTGTTGAGTACGCCGCCGTCAACAAAACGGTGCTTGACGTCGCTTCGGCTGCCGGGGCCGTAGATGCCGATCTCCTGCGAAGGGAAAGCTCCGGGGACGGCGGTGGAGGCGATGACGCATTGCAGCAGGTTTTGCCCGCGGGTGAATAAGGCTCCGGGAACGTTGTCGCACTGGCGGGCCTTGTCGTCGTCGCAATCGAGCTGGACGGCCAGCCAGCCGTTGCGGATCAGATGGCGGTACGTGTCGGGACGAACCAGCGTGAACAAACATTCGCGGCCGACGGTAATGTCGGTGGATGTGATGATCAGCTCAGGCAACTCGTCCTGCCGGTTGTACCACTCCTTGACCAAGTCCCGGCTCAAGACGCGGGCGCGGTCGAGGCTCAACTCGTGGGAGCGCCGCCAGGGCTGGCTTAAATCCCCTTGAGGGCCTGTGTTAGCGAGGAGCTGCAGCAGGGGAGTGTCCCGGAAGAAGCTGGTGAAGAACATCTTCTTCAGCACCACCAGCATCGCGCCGAGTCCAGTCAGCGAGAGGCCGCCCAGCACGGCGAGTTGCAGGGCCGGACCGCCGACGCCGCTGCCCCAATCCCGCATGAACAGCGGAAGCCACTCTTCTAGTTCCAGGAAGAAAATGAGGGAAACGAATAGGAACGGGTTGAACAGGAATATGGCAAGGACCAGCGCCAGCCCTAGGCTCCAACGCCGCAGCGGCGTGTTCACGCCGCGGCTGGCCAGGTCGATCATCCAGGCGCGCCCGCCGACGATCCAGGCGGAGGTGTTCTTGTCGCGGTCGAGGTACGACCAGATGGAGGCGATAAAGGTGGAGAAGGGCTGCTTGATCTCGGGGTCTTCACGGAGCTGCGGATTGTCTTTCCCGAGCGCTTCGAGAAAGACGCCATAACCGTTAAGAGCTCCGGCCGAAGTTCCCAAGATGATGTCGGGACGCAAGTTGCGCGCCGACATGTGACCCAGCAGAGTTTCCAGCGCTCCGGCGCTGTAGGCCCCCGCGGCCCCGCCGCCGCTGATGGCCAGGGCGATCTTGCGGTGTTCGGGAGCTATCGGCCGGGCCTCCATCGAGGCCCCGCCGAAGAGTCGTTTGCCGCCGCGAATGACCTCGTATTCGAGGTCATTAAGCATCTCGTCGACGCTCAAATACGCAGGCCGAAGCCGCTCGGCGGCTTCTGACGGGACCGGTTCTTGTGGCTGAGAGGACATCCTAGCGAGCCGCTCCTAGACGTGAGACGTGCGCGGAGCTTGCTTGGTTGACTCCAGACAGGATAACGCGGCTTACCGCCCCGGACTAGATGTCGTAGTAGAGCGAAAATTCGTAGGGGTGGGGGCGCTGCCGGATGGCGTCGACCTCGGCAGAGCGCTTGTACTCGATATAGCTCTGGATCAGCTCATCGGTGAAGACGTCGTTGCGGGTAAGGAACTCGTGATCCTTTTCGAGCGCATCCAGCGCTCCTTCGAGCGAGCTGGGCAGGGCGGGGATGACGCGCAAGTCTTCAGGCGATAGATCGTAAATGTCGTGATCCAGCGGCTCGCCCGGATCCATCTTGTTCTGTATGCCGTCAAGCCCGGCCATCAACATGGCGGAGAACGCCAGATAGGGATTACAGGAAGGATCGGGGAAGCGCAGTTCGACGCGCTTGGATTCCGCTTTGGCTGAGTACATCGGGATGCGGCATGCGGCGGAACGGTTGCGGCGTGAATAGGCCAGGTTCACCGGCGCCTCGAAGCCAGGCACCAAACGCTTGTAGCTGTTGGTGGTGGGCGCGCAGATGGCCGACAACGCCGCGGAATGCTTGAGCAGACCGCCGATATAGTGGAGAGCCATCTCGCTGAGGCCAGCGTACTGGTCGCCGGCGAAGAGCGGCTCGCCGTCCTTCCAGATCGACTGGTGCGTGTGCATGCCGGAGCCGTTGTCGTCCCAGAGGGGCTTGGGCATGAAGGTAGCCGTGCGGCCGTGCTCGAAGGCCACGTTCCGCACGATGTTCTTGTAGAGCATCATGTTGTCGGCGGACTTGAGCAGCGTGTCGTACTTCTGATCGATTTCGCACTGGCCGCCGGTGGCTACTTCGTGATGATGGCACTCGACGTTGATGCCGCAACCGATCATGATGTCGACCATCTCGGCGCGGATATTCATGTGATGGTCTGTCGGCGGGACAGGGAAGTAACCTTCCTTGTAGCGCGGCCGATAGCCGAGATTGCTGTCGGCGCGGCCGGAGTTCCAGCGGCCCTCTTCGGCGTCGATGTAGTAGAAGCCGAAGTTTTGGCGCTGATCGAAGCGGATGTTGTCGAAGATAAAAAACTCAGCTTCGGCGCCGAAGTAAGCCGCATCGCCAATGCCGGTGACGCCTAGGTACTTCTCCGCTTTTTGGGCGATCCAACGCGGGTCACGCTCGTAGTGCTGCTTGGTGATCGGGTCGACCACGGTGCAGATGATGACCAGCGTCGGCGCGTCGGTGAAGGGGTCGATGAAGATTGCGTTGGGATCGGGCATGATGAGCATGTCCGATTCGCTGATGGCTTGCCAACCGCGAATGCTGGAGCCGTCGAAGCCGAACCCTTCTTCAAAGCTGTCTTCGGTGAGCATGCCGATCGGGTAAGAGACATGCTGCCAAAGGCCCGGCAGATCGGCGAAACGCAGATCGAGCATCCGGACGTCATTGTCTTTGGCGAACTTGAGGACTTCGGCAGGGGTTCGTGACGCGCTCATGGCTACTCTAAAGGTAGGCGAAAAGGGGGCTTAGCCGCGAGGGGGAGAGCCACAAACCTAAACACAGCAGGAGAGTCG
>CAZYOX010000351.1:0-4559 GCA_964649285.1 uncultured Bryobacterales bacterium
CTCTCGATAAGCGTGACGTTGAACGTCTTGCCCGCTATCACGGCATGAAGTTCGCGGAAGTCTTCGGGCCGATCGCGTTCATCATCAAGGCCCGCGTGGAGGGGATGCGGGATCTCGGCCCCTGCCAGGCCCCGATGAACTCATTCCTCTTCTTGCAAGGTCTCGAAACACTGCCGATGCGCATGGAACGTCATTGCGCCAATACGCAGGCCGTCGCCAAGCACCTGGAGAAACACGAGACCGTGACATGGGTGCAACACGCCGGTCTTGCATCGAGCCCTTATCACGCCCTAGCGAAAAAGTATCTGCCCAAAGGCGCGGGCGCGGTCTTTACCTTCGGCATCAAGGGCGGCTACGAAGCCGGCAAGAAGTTCATCGATAGTCTGCAACTCTTCTCGCACCTGGCCAACGTGGGCGATGCCAAGAGCCTCGTGATTCACCCGTCATCGTCGACTCACCAGCAGTTGTCCGAGGCGGATCAGGCGGCCGCGGGCGTCACGCCCGACATGATTCGGCTCTCGGTGGGTCTTGAGGACTTAGACGACATCCTCTGGGATATTGACCAAGCCTTGGCCAAATCGCAGGCTTAGGTTCGCGCAACCCGGCGCTCGATGCGCGCCGCGCCGCCGGACAACACGGCGGGCGTGTTACAAGAGGAGTCATGCAGCGGATTCGGGTGAATGCGCAATCATCCTCGTACGACGTTGTCGTCTCGGGCGGATGCCTGGAGCGCGCGGCCAAAGAAATTCAGGCTGTCGCCGAGAGCCGCCGTGTCTTCGTCATCGCCGACGAAGGCGCGCTTGCGGCGCTCGGCGACAGCCTCAGGCACAGCCTTGCCCCCCTGGATCCCACTCTGCTGCCCATTCGTCTTGGCGAGGGGCGCAAGCGGCTCGCGGCCGTCGAAGAACTTGCCGAAGAGATGCATCGCGCCGGCGCTGACCGCAGCGCCCTGGTAGTTACGTTCGGCGGAGGCATCGCGGGCGACTTGGGCGGCTTCGTCGCCGCGAGCTACATGCGCGGCGTCTCGTTCGTGCAGATACCGACGACGTTGCTGGCTCAAGTGGATGCTTCGGTTGGGGGCAAGACCGGGGTAAACCTCGCCAGCGGCAAGAACCTCGTCGGCGCTTTCCACCAGCCATTGCTCGTGCTGATCGATCCGCAGACGCTGACGACCCTGCCCCCGCAAGAATATCGAGCCGGGCTGTTCGAGGTGATCAAGCACGGCATCATCTGGAGTCCGGAATTGTTCGCGGCGCTCGAAGACCAGCGCGATGCCGTCATCGCCCGCGAGCCCGTAATACTGGAAAGGATCGTCGCCGACTCGGTGCGCATTAAGGCCTCGGTCGTCTCCGAGGACGAGCGCGAGTCCGGGCTGCGGCGCATACTCAACTACGGCCACACGCTGGGCCACGCACTTGAAGCCGAGACCGGCTATCAACGTCTGCTCCACGGCGAAGCCGTCGGCTGGGGCATGATCGCCGCCGGCCGGTTAGCGGAATCCTTGGGCTTATTTTCTGTTGACGATCGTGCTCGCGCCGAGCAGCTCATCCTGGACTACGGCCCTTTGCCTGACTTAGCCGGAGTCGATCCAGCGGCCGTCGCCGCTCGCATTCACGGCGACAAGAAGACCATTGGCGGCAAGGTCCATTTCATTCTGCCGACGGCTATCGGCAAGGTGGAAGTCGTCGTCAATCCACCGGCCGACAAAGTCGTCGCGGCGGCTGAGGCGGCATTCGCGGCGGCTGCCAGCCCGGCGGCGGCGCGATGAGCCTGGGCTCCACTCCCGTCGGCGTTCGCCCCGGCGACGAAGAAGCCGCATCGCGCAACATCCGCGAGATGTTCGGACGCGTCGCGCCGCGCTATGACCTGCTCAATCGCCTGCTGTCGGGCCGTGTGGACGTTTATTGGCGCAACGTCTTGGTGGCCTCGGTCCGGGAACATCTCCGCCGCCCTGACGCCTGCGTTTTGGATCTGTGCTGCGGTACGGGCGACGTCATCGTGGCTCTTGAGAGAGAGCGTGACCGCTTAGCGGGCGACGATCGCACAGCGACGATTGGCAGCGATTTTTCTCGCCCGATGTTGACGGCCGCACACGAGAAGCTCGTTCGCAAGGGCCGTGCCGTCCGGCTGATCGAGGCGGACGGGCTGCGCTTCCCCGCCGCCGATAACACCTACGATGTGATTACTATTGCCTTCGGCTTCCGCAATTTCGCCAACTATCGCCGCGGCTTGCAAGAATTGCATCGCTTGCTGCGTCCCGGTGGTTGCCTCGCTATCTTGGAATGTTCGCAGCCGCCGAATCGCGTGTGGGGGCCGATTTTCGACTGGTATTTTCGCAACGTGCTGCCCAAGATCGGCAATGCGATGTCTGGAGCGGGGGATGCCTACTCCTACCTGCAGCGTTCGGTAGAGCGTTTTCTCAGTCCCGAAGAATTAGCGCAAGAGATGAGTCAAGCCGGATTGGATGCAGTTCGCTTTCAGCGGCTAACCGGCGGAATATCGTGCCTTCACCTCGGCCACAAACGACCGTCGACGCTTTAGGCCGCATTCGCCCTGGGCTGCACACTGGCGTCCGCCACCGTTTCGACTTCCAGGAGATATCTCTTGCCGTAGGGTTCGCACTTGTTCACCAAGCACAGGCAACTCACTTCGGCGCCGGCGACTAGCAGCAATGCGCCAACAGGTTGGGCTTCGGCGCAATTCACTTGCAGCATGCCCTCGTCGCCGTTGCGCAAGGAGGCCGAAGCAATGTGCATCAGTCCGTCCTCGCCAATCCGGTGCAGTTGGACGCCGCCCCAGCCTTCGATGACTTGGGATCTCAGATCGAGCTTGGCGCCGATCCGATAGCAGCCGGCCTTAGCGTCCGAGTGGCGAATAATACAGCCGAAAGTCTCGCCGTCGCTGGTGGTGATCCAGGCCCCGGCGCCCACTGGGATCTGGCTAGAAAGCATGAAGCCGACGCCCGAGCCGCCTTCGCCCGCATCGTGCAATTGGCCGCGCGCGGAAGTGAACCCGCCCTCCACGCACCAGTAGGCCTTCATCGGCCCCTCCGCGGCGTAGCGCGGATCCTTGCGGCGCTCGCCCGAGGCCTCGCGCTTAGCTCCCCAACCGCCGAGAAAGCTGGAGATGTTCATCCTCATGGCGACCAGTATCCGCCGCTCGAGCGTACCTTACCAATAGGTCAGAAACACTAGACTGCCGCGGGACGGAATCGCAGATCGGCTACCGCGGATCTCCCACGATCAGGTGCGGCGAAGGAGCGTGGACGAACTGCACGCCCAATACGTACTTGTCGCCCTCGACACGGCAGTAGCGGACGCTGCCTTCGCAATCGAGGGACCGGCCTGAAACGCGCACAAACGTATCGCGAGGAGCCTCCACGGAGGTGCGCACCTGCATGCCGCTGTCCGTCACGTTCAGCACGGTCGCCTCTGCCGATATCGTCTCGCCCCGGGGACCGGCAAAGCGAATCCACCCGTCTCCCACCGAAACCTGGCGGTCAAAGCGCCGGCGTTCCTTGACCACGGAACGAAGCCCGTGGACCACGCCCTCTTCCGTCTCTCGGTGATAGCGCACAACAGCCTTGCGGGTCTCGATGGAGCCGCCGGTGACCCAAACCGTCAAGCCAACAGGCAGCGGCGACTGGGTGAGAACGGAGAGCCCCTTCTCCGAGACGTCTTCGATTACGCCTTGCGCGTTGTATTGTCGGCCATCATCTTCCCAACGAACCTCGACAGGTATATTTGAGGGAACTCTCAAGTCAGCCCGCTGGTTGGGGGCAGGAGCAGCCGGCAAAGGCGTCCCCCGGACAATGCCTAGGATGTTGCGCCATGGAAGGTTCACGCGGCTAGTATGGGGCGCCGTTGGCGCAGACTCAATAGATCATCAAACTAATTATCTATTTGGAACTAAAGTACTTACAGGAAATAAGCCAGAGTCGTATGCCGTTTTAGAGATAGTCAGACACCGGTCGTAGTAAGGAAACTTGATAGGAGCGGACAAGTCCCGAGGAGAAACCGAGAGGCGGATTTCGCTCGTATACTTACTACTGACTATGGGATCGCGTATTCCGTCTCCGAGCGGCCGGGCGCTCGGCGTCGTCGCCCTGACGATCATGTTCGGGGCCCTGGCCGGATCTCGGTTTTCCGACTCGCTGAGCCGTATCGGTAGAGTTGTTCCCTCCGAGAACGTCAGCAGCGAGGTCTCGCAATTTGAGTCCGTAGTTGCAGCCATCGAGGCCTCATCCGCCGATGCGCCCGACTTGGAATCGGCGGTGATGAAAGGCGCCATCCCGCAGATGCTCGCCAGCCTCGACCCGCATTCACAGTTTTTCGAGCCCACGCCGTTCGTCCGTCTTCGAGAGGAGCAAGCGGGCGCCTATGCGGGCGTCGGCATGCAAATTGCCATGTTCGAAGGGGCGCCTATCGTCGAACACCCCTTTCCCGGCACTCCCGCTTTCAAGGCTGGCGTGCGTCCTGGGGACGCCATCCGTACGGTCGACGGCCAGAGGACCCAAGGCCGGACGCTCGACGAGGTCGTCGAGCTCGTTCGCGGCCTGC
>CAZYOX010000352.1:0-4545 GCA_964649285.1 uncultured Bryobacterales bacterium
GTTAAGTTTCTTGCAGTCCTGATGCTGACGGCCATCTCATCTTTGGTGACGGCAGTTGAGCCGCTCTTGGCGCAGACCAAGTTCGGGTTGGTTGACTTCCAGACGGCAATGCTCGCCACCAAAGAGATGCAGGCGGAAGCGGCCAAGATGGAGGCGGAGTTTAAGCCGCAGCAAGACGCCTTGACCAAACTCACCGACGAGATGCAGGCCCTGCAGCAGCGCATCGTCGCGGCGACTGACGCGCAGCAACAAGCCCAACTGCAGGCGGAGGGCGCCGCCATGCAGCGCCGCTTCGACCGGATGCGGGAAGATATGCAGTCCGCCATTGATTTCCGGCGCGAGGGTGTCTTGCAAAAAGGCGCCGCCCGCATGCGAGAAGTCCTCGAAAAGCTGCGCGTCGAGAAAGGGTTGGATGCGGTAATCGACACGAGCTCGATCTACGTGTACAACCCGGCGATGGAATTGACGACGGAGGCGACGGCCGCTTACGACGCCGCTTATCCGGTTGCCGCCAACTGACGCGGGCTGGTTAGAGGCCCTTGCGGCCAGGTTCGATGAGTTATCTGGAAGAATACGAATCCGCCCACGGCCCTAGAACCTTTGACAAGCTAGTCAAGGCTCTTGCTTACTTGTTGCTGACGGCGATTGTCGTTTACTGCTTTTATTGGCTCTTCTTTCGGAATTGGCGCGAAGAACGTCAAGTCGATCGCTTCTTGACGACGGTTCAGGAGCAACGGTTTGAGGAAGGGTATGAGTTCTGGGGGTGCTCGGTAGAGAACCCTTGCCGCGATTACCTATTCAATGAGTTCCTCGACGATTGGGGGCCACAGAGTCCGATCGGCGAAGTGAAAAGCTACGAAATCGGCCGATCCTACACGCAGCCGAACGGCGCGATCATTGAGCTAACCATCAATGGCGTCAAACAGCCCAATCTTTGGGTTGATGCGGTGACCGAAGTCATTAGCTTCTTTCCTTACTAGCGACGCAGGTTGTTCCGCGATGGCGCGAGCGGCCCGTTGAATTTCGGGATCGTCGCCGAAGCCGTCTAACCAAATCGTCGCGGGCTCCTGTCGGCGAAACCACGTCATCTGCCGCTTGGCGTAACGTCTAGTCGCTTGGGCCGCGGCATGGACGGCTTCCGCCGCTGCTAGGCGGCCCGTAACCGCGGCGAGCGCTTGCTTGTAACCCACCGCTCCAAAAGGCCAAGCCGCCTCGGGAACGCCGGCGTCGAGCAGACTTCGAACCTCTTCCAGTAATCCCTCGGCGAACATATGCCGTGCGCGTTCGTCGATCTTTTCGTACAGCCGCTCGCGGTGCGGCGCCAGACCAATTTGTGTAATACGGAAACCTTGAAGCGGTTCTTCCGTCTTGTCCCGCAGAACCGCCGAGAAAGGCCGCCTGCCCGCAAGGCATACTTCGATAGCGCGAATCAGTTTCGGCTGGTCATTCGAATGAATTCGGCCGGCCGATGCGGGGTCCATGCGCGCGAGGATGCGGTGGAGGCGTCCAGCGCCCTTCTGGACGGCAATTCGCTCCAAGCGGGTGCGCAGAGCTTCATCCCGTCCTGGACCGCTGAAGAGGCCGCGAAGCGCGGCGCGCAGGTATAACCCGGTGCCGCCGACGAGGATCGGCGTCCGTCCGCGCCGGCTTATCTCCTCAACGGTTCGCCGCGCCATCCGGGCGTAGTCTCCTGCCGTCGCTTTGTCTGTAGGGCTCAGGACGTCCAGCAGATGATGAGCGACGCCTTCCCGTTCTCGTTCGGGCGTTTTAGCGGAACCGACGTCAAATCCGCGGTATAGCTGCACCGAGTCGCAACTGATGATTTCGCCGCCGAGCGTCTTCGCCAAGGCGATGCCCAGCGCGCTCTTGCCTGATGCCGTCGGGCCGACGATGACGAACAGCGGCCTCTCCCCGAGTGGTGAATTCAATGGCTCGATATTGTCAGAATATCAGCGGCGCGCGGCATGCCGATCGCGCTACGGTGGGGCGATGCGGGTGATTGGCGGTAAGTACAGAAGGCGGTTGCTCCGTGCTCCGGAGAGCAGCGGGACGCGGCCGATGCTCGACCGCATGCGCGAGACGCTCTTCAATATTCTTCAATTCGAGATGGAAGGAGTCGTATTCGCCGACCTGTATGCCGGGACCGGCGCCGTCGGGATTGAGGCCCTCAGCCGCGGGGCCAAACAAGCGCTATTCGTCGAACAGAATCGGGATGCGGCACGAGGCGTTTCGGCAAACTTGCAGTCCCTAGGCGCTGAGGCGGACGCCGTGGTCATTCAGGCCTCCGTCAAGGACGCTTTGCCCCGAATCGACGCTGACATTTGGTTCGTGGGACCGCCGTACGCCGATCACGAGGCCTACGTTTCGACGCTTACCGCCCTGGCCGGAAAGAGCGCCAAGTTGGTCATCGCCCAGCATGCTAGGCGTCACGAATTGCCGGTAAGCTTCGGGGCGCTCACCGCTTTTCGAACCGTGCAAGTCGGCTCCAGCGCGCTCACTTTTTACCGCACCGCACTGGAGCCGGACGGCCAAACCAGCAGCTAGGTCGGGCATCGCGTCAGGGCCATTGTCCTTTCTTCCTGCTTCTATGGGAAAATAACCTAGTTCCCAGGAGTAGTGGTTAAAGTGAATTCGGAGATCCCTGCACTTCCCAATGAGGCGCCCAAGGATCTTTCGCACGCGGAGAGTGCGAAAGTAGATCAGGACAAAGATAAGCGCAACGAGCCGGCGCCTCAGAAGGCGCAGGCATCGCGCGAACCCGCGATGCCTGCCATGCCCGCGATGCCGGCTGCGGGAGACGACTTCGATGACGACGACATCGAGATCCCGGACGAAGCGACGCTTGAGGTCATGATGTCGTCTCCGGCTCAGCCGGAGGAGCCTGTTGGGGGAGTCGTCCAAGGGACTGTTGTGAGCTTGCGCGGCGACGGCGTGTTCGTCGACGTCGGCGACAAGGCCGAAGCCTTCTTGCCCTATCCCACGGGCCGTGGTTCCGGCAAGCCGAATTGGAATCCTGGCGACTCGATCGAGGTCATGGTCACCGGACGCTCGCCCGAAGGGTACATCGAGCTCCAAAGCACGACTGCGCAACGTCCTAGCGAATTCAATCAATTGGAAGCCGCTTTTGACGCCGGATCTATTCTCGTCGGCAAAGTTTTGGAAGCAGTTAAGGGCGGACTGGCCGTGGATGTGGGCGGCGCTCGCGGCTTCCTTCCCGCTTCCCGATCTGGCGAGCGCGACCAAGAGAGTCTGGAAGCCCTGATTGGCCAAGAGATTCGGTTCCGCATTGCGCAACTCGATATCGACGATCGCAATGTCGTTTTGGATCGCCGTTCCGTCGTCGACGATGAACGTCGTCAGCAACGCCGCCAAGTGGTGGAAGAGTTGAATGTCGGCGATGTCGTGAAGGGAGTCGTTCGCAATATTCGCGACTTCGGCGCCTTCGTCGATATAGGCGGCGTGGACGCTCTGCTTCACATCAGCGACATCTCTTGGGCTCGCGTCGATAACGTCGGCGCCGTACTCAAACTCGGAGACGAACTCGAAGTCAAAGTGCTGCGCATAGCCGAAGAAGGCAGACGCATCGCCGTAGGCCGCAAGCAGTTGGAATCTGACCCCTGGGCTCTGGTCGAAACGAAGTTCGCGATCGGCGATAAGGTGCGCGGCCCGGTGACGCGACTCAAGGACTTCGGCGCCTTCGTCGAATTGCTGCCCGGAGCCGAAGGTCTGATTCACGTCTCGGAAATGTCGTGGGCGCGCAGGATTCATCATCCCAGCGACGTGTTGAGCGTCGGCGAAGAAGTCGATGCCGTCATCCTCGAACTGAACGCCGGCAAACGCCGTGCAGCTCTAGGTCTGAAACAGGCTCTGGGAGATCCCTGGGAGCGTCTAGAAACGGAACATCCGGTCGGCTCCGTCGTGCAAGGGACGGTGCAGAAGACCACCAACTTCGGCGCATTCGTCGAGATCGCGGAAGGGGTGGAAGGCCTGCTGCATGTTTCCGACATCACCTCCGACCGCCGGCTCAATCATCCGAACGAAGTCGTGAAAACGGGTCAAACCGTTACCGTTAAGATCCTCGAGATTGATCGTGCCAATCGCCGTCTCAAGCTCGGCATGAAGCAATTGGAGCCGACGGAGCTGGATAAGTACGCGGCGTCGGTCGCGGTCGGCGACACCGTCAACGGACGCGTGCTCAAAGCCAGCGCGGATAGAATCGACGTCGAACTGGACGAAGGCGTCCGCGGCGTCTGCAGGCTTGCGGCTTCCGAGGCGTCAACCCAATCCGAGGAGCCTTCCGCGGCCCCAGGCGCCGACGTTTCTTCGCTCGGCGCACGGCTGCAAGCTGCTTGGAAGGGCGGCGCCGCCGCCGGGCAGGGAACTCCCGAGTTCCAGACGGGCGAAGTGCGTACCTTCAAGGTGACGAACGTCGATGCCGCCAGCGGCGTCATCGAACTGTCGTTGAGCTAGACCCCGTGGTTCGGCTCGACGAACGTCTTGAGCTGTTTGCTGCGGCTCGGATGGCGTAGTTTGCGCAACGCCTTG
>CAZYOX010000353.1:0-4500 GCA_964649285.1 uncultured Bryobacterales bacterium
CTAACTTGGGAATGTCCGACGACGTATAGCCGAGCGTCTTCAAACCATTCGGCACTTCCAGTTCGCGCATGAATTCCGTGATGCGGTCGGCCAGCACCTTGCCGGCGTCTTCTGGCTTCACGCCCGCGACATTCGCGCCCAGAGCCTCGGCTGCCGTCAAGTGCCTTTGCGGATTGCTGGACGCCGTGAAGCGGAATACGGCCGGCGCATTCAAGATCACCGACATGCCGTGCGGCACCAGCGGAGTGTCGATCGCGTAACCGGGCGCATGGTACGGCTTGGCCAACCCTTTCACCAGACTCGACACCGGGTAGGACATGCCGTGCGGCAAATGCACGCCCGAGTTGCCAAAACCAATACCTGCATAAGAGGCGGCCAACAACATCGCCCCGCGCGCCTCGATGTCATCCGCATTGCGTACGGCGCGGATCAAGTATTTGTCGACCATGCGCAACGACTCTAACGTCCATACATCGCTGATCGGGTTCGATCCCTGATACGCCGGGCGCAATAGCGGCCTTTCTGGGCGCACGCGGCCCGTGTAAGGCATCGCCGTATAGGACTCAATCGCGTGCGACAACACATCCAACCCAGTGGCCGCCACCACTTGCGGAGGCATCGTCCGCGTATGTTCGGGGTCCAGCAGGCCCAGCGTCGGCTTCAAATTGCGGTGCGCAATGCCCGTTTTAGCCTTCATTTTGATGTAGTCGAAAATCGCCACACCAGTCGTTTCGCTGCCGGTTCCCGACGTTGTCGGAATGGCGAACAACGGCTTCAGCGGTCCGGGTATCGGCTTGCCTGCCCCGATCGGCGGATTGACATAGTCGAAAAATTCCGCCGGATAGGCGGCGTACAAATTGGCCGCCTTGGCCGTATCGATCACCGAGCCGCCGCCAACGGCCACGAACCCTTCAAATCCGCCCTTCACGGCCACATCGATCGCTTCCTGAAACGACGCATCGGTCGGCTCGACGCGAACGCGGTCGAAGACTTCAAACTCGATGCCCTCCGACTCCAGCGCCTCCAATGTCTTGGCGACGGGCGGCAGCTTGGCCAGGTTCGCGTCGGTCACGACCAAGACCCTGTGCAGGCCGGCTTCGGCGACATCCATGCCGACTTCCCGCGTGACTCCGGGCCCAAAGCGGATATTCGACGCGGCCAATTGAACGGCGTACTCTCGATCCATAACTGACGATTCTCCTAAACTAGGTGCGGATCACCGCTGCCTATCTTCGCAAGATTCTTGGGGCCGCCGGGGAGGGGAGCCGTCGTTATGAAGAAAATCACGCTCACCGTCATCGCTTTTTGTGCGCAGCTCGCTTTCGCTGCCGCCGTGCCGGTGGACCAGTCAGGGTATAGCGCCGGAGCGGTTACCGCCGCCGTCGAAGGCGAGACGCTCGCCCTGCAATGGCAGGACGAATCCGGCGCGCCATGGCGCATGGCCTTCTCCCTGAACCCAACCAAGCCGCTGATTGAATCTATCTCTTCCGCCGGCAAAGAAGTAGTCGCCGGCGGCCGCCCTTACTATTACGCCGAGACCGGTAAGCGACGTGGCGGATGGGACGTCTTCTTCGATTACCCGGCATCGCATCCCGATGGCACGCGTCACGCCGCCGGAGACTTCTCGCTGCATTCGGCAACCGTCAAGACTATTGGCGATCGCGTTGAAGTCCTTTTCGACGGGCTAGAGATGGGCGTCTTCTCCGGCGGCGTCGCTTACACTGTTTTCCCGGGCAGCCGCCTCATCAAGCAAGAAGCGGTGATGCGCACCTACGCGCCCGACATCGCTTACTACTACGATGCCGGCCTGGAATTCGCTTCCGCGGCGGACCGCCGTTCGGGCAACAACATGGAGACGGAAATCTCCTACTACGACACCAGCGGCAAGCTGCAAACCGTCGTTGAGAACGGCTTTCAACCCGAGCGCACCGCCGACAAAGTTCGATACCGGACTGTCGCCCTCGACACCGTCGGCGGCAGCATCGCCACGTTCCCGCCGCCTCATCAGTACTTCTTCCCGCGCGACTTCACTTCCAACCTCGGTTACGTATGGCATCGTGCTTGGCGCGGCCAGGTCGGGCTGGGTATCCGCCAGATACGGGACACCGGCTGGCGGTACTACCCCTGGATGAACGCGCCTCCCGGGACGGAGCAGCGCATGGGTATCTTCTTCCAGCTCTCTACCGGCGAGCCGCAACAAGCGCTGGATGAGGTGCTGGCCTACACTAACCGCGACCGCTTTCGTCCGTTGGCCGGCTACAAGACCGTTAGCCCGCACTGGCATCTGGCCTACACGGTGCAAGCGATGGACCACGGCTTCGACTGGGTTCCGCCGTTCAAGCCCGTGCTGCAGGCGATGGGCGTCGACGCCGCCATCATCATGGATTTCCACGGCGACGGCCATCCGCGCGACTTGACCGATCTGCGTCTGCAAGAGCTGGATGCCTATTTCACCGCGTTGCGCACGCAATCGAGCAAAGACTTTCTGCTGATCCCCTCCGAAGAGGCGAATGTCCACTTCGGCGGGCACTGGGCCGTCATTTTCCCCAAGCCGGTCTATTGGTTCATGAACCGGCCTGAGGGCGGACAGTATAAGATGACGCATCCGAAGTATGGAACCGTCTACAGCACCGCCAACGAGGACGAGATGTTGCAACTCATCCGCGAGCACGGCGGCATCGCCTACCAGACGCACCCGCGCACCAAAGGTTCGACCGGCTTTCCCGATCGGACGCGCGAGAAGGAATATTTTCGCGATCCTAGCTATTTCGGCGCCGGTTGGAAGGCGCTACCCTCCGACCCTTCGCTTGACTATCTCAGCGAACGCTCTTTCCGCACGCTCGACGACATGAACAACTGGGGCTTGCCGAAGAGGCTCATGGGCGAAGCCGACTTGTTCCAGTTCGACGCGACGCACGAACTCTACGCGCACATGAACATCAACTATGTGCTCGCCGACAGTTTGCCGTCGTTCGACAACTACAGCGAGTTGCTGAAGCCCATTGTCGATGGAGAGTTCTTCACTACTACGGGCGAAGTTCTGCTGCCGAAGGTGGAGATTTCCACGGCTTCCGCCGATGAGGTCGAAATCGCCGCTGACGTCGACTGGACGCTGCCCCTGCACCATGCCGAAATTACTTGGGGCGACGGCGAGCAAACGCATCATGTACGGATTCCGTTAACGGATACGCGAGCCTTCGGCAAGCAGTCCTTCAACTGGAGCGCGCCTGCGCCGGGCTGGAAGTGGGCCCGCCTCTCTGTCTGGGACGTCGCCGCTAACGGCGCCTTCGTCAATCCAACCCGCCGCGACTAGGCGGCGCCGCGACACATTCTCGCTGTCGCCGAGCTGGTAACACCCCCGGTTGGGTAGTTGTCTACGGAATAAGTCCGTCAACCTGCGGACAGGTACAGCGAGGTGAATCAGATGCGCAAACTACTTCATTGCAGGGGTTTGTTTGCCGTCGCAACAGTGCTGGTTTTTTCCGCCCTCCAGCATGCTGCAGCGGCCGAAACGATGACGGGTTGCTTAGAGACGACTCCGATGGGCTTCGCTCTCGATACCGCCGGCAAGCGCCTAGATGTCACCGGCGAGGTTGATTTCGAGAGGCATGCCGGCCACACCGTGAGACTAACAGGCGAAGACGACGGAAATACCTTCCGAGTCACGGCCCTTGAGCATGTCTCGCCTACCTGCGACACCTCGACGAACTCCTCTGCGGCCGCGACCGGAGGGCTCACAGCTACAGACCAAGGCACGAGTGACGCGGACATTGAAATGACGGCTAAAATCCGCCGGGCCATTGTGGACGACGACAACTTGTCGACCCTGGCGCAAAACGTAACCATCGTCACCCGCGACGGTCAAGTCACGCTTCGCGGCGAGGTTCGTTCCATGCAAGAGAAGGCGGCCGTCGCAGCGAAAGCCCAGACCGTCGCCGGCGTTGCCGTCGATAACCAGTTAACCGTAAGCGCCGAGTCGAAGGGGTCAGAAAGGAGATAGGAAATGGCAAACAGGGCAGTTTTTGGAATTTACAACACGCGCGCTGAAGCAGAGACCGCTATTGACCGCTTAAGGGCGGACGGCTTCCGAGCGACGGATATCTCCGTTCTTCTCCCGGAAAATCTGGGAAACAAAGATATCGGCGTTAAAGGCGCCACGAAGGCTCCTGAAGGCGCTACCGCCGGCGGCGTCTCCGGGGCGACTATTGGAGGCATTCTAGGATGGCTTGCAGGAATCGGCACACTGGCAATTCCGGGAGTCGGCCCGCTCATAGCGGCGGGGCCGATTGTCGGCGCGTTGGCTGGGCTCGGCGCCGGCGGCGCAGCGGGCGCGCTGGTTGGCGCACTAGCCGGCTACGGAATTCCGGAGTACGAAGCCAAGCGTTATGAAGGCCGCGTGCGCAAAGGCGGCATCCTCTTGTCGGTTCTCAGCGACGATTCGGAATGGACGTCGAAAGCGAAAAGCATTCTGGAGGAGACTGGAGCCGAGTACGTGAGGTC
>CAZYOX010000354.1:0-4489 GCA_964649285.1 uncultured Bryobacterales bacterium
GCGGCGGTACCCGGGTAGATCCGTCCCTTGGAGCCTGCCTTCCTTATCGACATAGGTGCACACAAAGCCCCCGCAGAAGGGCTCCAAGCGGCGTATCACTTCCTCAGCGGTGAGGTCGACGGCCTCGCTCCAGCCCTTGACGACGATCTTTCCGTACTTGGAGTCGAGGGCCAGCAGGATCTTGTCACGGCCCACGGCGCTGCCGATTTCCTTGAGTAAGGCCTCGTTGACTGCGTTGCCGGAAAAGGCCGCAGTGCCGACGATGACGCGCTCGGCGCCGGCCTCGACGAGTTCGCGGGCCCGGGCGGCGGTGCGCACGCCGCCGCCGACGCGCGTACGAGCCCGCGAGGCCAAGTCGCGGACGATTCCGAGGTTCAATCCCTTGCCCATGGCGGCGTCGAGATCGATGACCTGAATCACAGGGAAGCCTTTGAAGCGTTCCAGCATTTCAAGCGGCGGGGCGCCTTCGAGGGCCTTCTTCTGACCTTGGATAAGTTGGACGACCTTGCCGTCTTGGAGATCGATGCAGGGAATGATCATTTGGATGTGGCGAGTGCGGTTAACGCCTCGGCGGCATAGAACTGTATGGCTTCGGGCACGGCCCACTCCGGCGCGGCGAGTTCGTCTGAGGTGAACCAGCGGATATCGTGGTGTTCGGCCTCAGCGAGTTGCGGCGTGCCGGCGGCGGATCTGGCGAAGTAGATGAGCCCGATGTGGCGATGGTCGCCAGAGATATCGTGAACGTCCAGGTAGCTCGGAGCCGTTAGGATTTGGGTGCCCGGGAACTCGCGGGGCGGTCGAGCGCCCACAAGTTCGATTTGGAGGCCGCTTTCCTCGAGCGCTTCGCGCAGCGCGGCTTCTTCGGGGTTCTCGCCGATCTCGATATGGCCGCCGATGGGCAGCCATTTCTCGAGCTTGCGGTGACGAACGAGCAACACGCGCCCTTCGCGGATGATGAAGACGGCGACGGTGAAATCGAGATCGTAGAAAATGTGCGCCATGCTAGCTTCCGAGGCGCGCTGGGGGCCGGACGGGAATGCCTTCCTTGTCGAGCCGTTCCTTAAGATCGTCGACCGTATAGGTTCCGTAGTGGAACACGGAAGCGGCGAGCGCCGCGTCGGCCTCGCCGTCGGTCAACACGCGCACAAAGTCCTCGGGCTTGCCGCCGCCTCCGCTGGCGATGACGGGGATGCTGACGGCGCGGGAGATGGCCCGAGTCAGTTCGCAGTTGAAACCGGCCTGAGTGCCGTCGGCATCCATCGACGTGAGCAAGATCTCGCCGGCGCCTAGTTCTTCGCCTCGGCGCGCCCACTCGACGGCATCCATGGACGTGTCTTCGCGGCCGCCATAGATGTAGACGTTCCATCTGCCGGGACGAGAGGCGCGAGCGTCAATGGCGAGTACGGTGGCCTGCGCCCCGAACTCATTCGAAAGTTCTGTGATCGTTTCAGGCCGATGCACGGCGGAGGTATTGACGGAGACTTTGTCGGCGCCGACGACGAGAATCTTGCGGGCGTCTTCAACCGAGCGAATGCCGCCGCCGACGGTGAGCGGGATGAAAACCTTGCGCGCCGTACGCTCGACGACGTCTTTCATGATGTCTCGGCGATCGCTGGAGGCGGTGATGTCGAGGAAGACGAGTTCGTCGGCGCCGTCGAGATTGTAGCGGTCGCTGAGCTCAACAGGGTCGCCGGCGTCGCGCAGGCCGACGAAATTCACGCCTTTGACGACGCGACCGCCCTTCACATCGAGGCAAGGGATGATCCGTTTGGTCAGCATGCCTTCCCCAAAAAGTTGCGTACGACGCGCTGACCCACCGCGCCAGACTTTTCTGGGTGGAATTGCACGGCATGAATATTGCCGGCCTCGATGGCGGCGGTGAGCGAGATGCCGTTGTAATCGCAGACGGCTGCGGCCCGATCCCCCGCGGTTTCGGCGGGCACGTAGTAGCTGTTGGCGAAGTAGACGTAGGGCTCGTCTCCGACGCCTTCGAGCAGCGCGGGCGCTCCCTGCGTTTGGAGCTTGTTCCAGCCCATCTGCGGGACGGTCATGGTCTGCGGAAAGCGCACCACGCGTCCGGGGAAGACGCCCAGACCGGCGAGCGCGGGAGCCTCGTCGCTGGACTCGAACAGGCCTTGAAGGCCGAGACAGATGCCCAGGAAGGGCACGCCGACGGCGATCCGGCGCTTCAGCGTGTCGCGCACGCCGAGCGCGTCGAGCGAGCGCAGCATCTGTCCGAAGTGGCCGACGCCGGGCAAGATGATCTTGTCGGCGGCCGCCAAACCAGCGGAGTCATTGACGATTTCGTACTTAGCGCCGATGGCATCGAGGGTGTTCTCGACCGAGCGGAGATTGCCGGCGCCATAGTCGAAGATGGCGATCATCGGGGCGCGCTCCGGAAATCGCGGATCTGCCTCAAGTGGTGCTGTATGTGAGCGACGTAGTCGATGATGCGGAAGCGCAAGGTCCAGTCCTCGCCGTCGCCTTGCCCGCAGAGGTTGTCGAGCTTGTCGGCGGGGATACGTTCGGCCACATGCAGCAGCTGGCGATTGAACGCCAGCCACAGAGCGAGCAGGTCTGAGAACGAGCGCTCCGTGTAGGCGTTCAACTCGACGAAATCGTCCTGCGGATACAGCAGCGAAAACCCGGGTTGCACCTGGCCGCGGAGGAAGCGCTGCAAGTTAACGGTGGCCGAATCGATCATGTGACCGAGAATCTGCTTGCGCGTCCAGCCGCCGCCTTCGCGCGGAGCATCCGCCGCGGCTTCGTCGAGGGCGCCCAAACTATAGGACGCTCCATCGAGGGCTTGGCGCAGTTCCGCCAAGGCCTGTGGGACATTCGTGGCGCTTGTTGGGTAGGGCATAGCGATTCTTCACCGTGCGGCTTTTTCGAGCAGCCCCTTGGTGCTGGGCAGTTGGTCCTTCATTCGCGCGTCCGTCGAGCAGGCGTAACGCATGGCCCGCGCAAAACACTTGAAGATGCCTTCGATCTTGTGGTGGTTCGAGCGGCCGTAGAGGACCTTGGCGTGCAGGTTGGCGCCGCAGTGCACAACGAACCCGTCAAAGAAATCGTGCAACAGTTCTGTTTGCAGATCGCCGACTAACCGGAAGCGCGTCGGCGCGTCATAGACGAGAGCCGGGCGGCCGCTGAGGTCGATGGCCACGACGGCGAGGGTTTCGTCCATCGGCATGACGAAGTAGCCGGCGCGGTTGATGCCCTTGCGGTCTCCGAGCGCTTGGGCAAAAAGCTGCCCTAATGCGATGCCGACGTCTTCGACAGTATGGTGTTGGTCGACATCGAGGTCGCCAGTCGCCTCGATCTTGAGATCGAACCCGCCGTGCTTAGCGAAAAGTTCGAGCATGTGGTCGAAGAAGCGGATGCCGGTAGAGATTTCGTAGCTACCCTTGCCCTCGATTGTCAGCGAACCGAGAATCTGCGTCTCTTTGGTGATGCGCTCGACGTTGGATTTGCGGGCCATGGTCAGAGGATCTCCTCGAGGCCCGCGATGAGGCGGCCAGTCTGCTCTCGGTTGCCAACGGTGAAGCGGACAGTGCGGGTGACTTCCTTGCCGCGTGGCCGGACTAGAATTCCGCGGGCCTTGAGTTCGGCATAGACCCGCAGCGCGGTCTCGTCGTCTTGGTAACGCGTCAGGATGAAATTGGCTTCCGAGGGGAAAGATTCCACGCCGAGGCGATTGAGCGCAGCGTAGAGTTCAGCGCGCGCCTCTAAGACTTCTTTGACGTAGGCGTTGATATAGCCCTGGTCCTTTACCGCCTCGAGCGCGCAGGCGATGCCCAGGGACGTGACGCTGTAGGGCGACTGACCCTTGCGTATTACGGCCATGTTCTGCGCCTGCGAGAAAACGCAGCCGACGCGCAGCCCGGCTAGGCCGTAGGTTTTTGAGAAAGTGCGGCTGACAAAGAGGTTTGGATAATCTGCCAGCAGCTTCAGAGCAGTCACGCCGTAAAACTCAAAGTAGGCCTCGTCGATGAGCACGGCCGCGCCCGACGCCTTGTGCAAGATGCGCTCGATGGTCGCCAGATCGATGGCCGTGCCGGTGGGATTATTCGGATTGGCGATGATGACAGCGCCCGTCCGCGGCGAGATCGTCGACAGCAGGGCTTCGAGCGGGAACTTCAGGTCCGCCTCGGGATAGGGCACCAGCACCGGCTTGGCGTCGGCGACCTGGGCGTAGAACTTGAACATCGGGAACGCCGGGGCGGGGATAAGGACCTCGTCGCCCGGGTTCACGAAGGTTTGCAGCACGACGTGAATGCCTTCGTCCGTACCGTCGGAGAAGGTCAGCTCATCGGCAGACACGCCGAAGAAGCTGGCCATTTCGCGGCGGGCGCTCTCGTACTCGGGATAAACGGTCAGAAAATCGGCGGTCGCTGCTTGGCGCAGCTTCTCGACTACGCGCGGCGAGCAACCGACCGTGTTTTCGTTGAAGTCGAGGCGCAGCATGCCGCCGCGCCCGGAAGTGGGCGGC